>JAUWSR010000157.1 GCA_030609975.1 Acidobacteriota bacterium
AGATTTTGAAGGCCAATCGGAAATCCTGATCCAGCATCCATCCTGGGGCTCCCGAGAGGCAGATTTTTTTCTTGAGGATGGGAGCTGGCAGCTTAAGGCCGGTGGCACGCGGATCTCGGAAACCTGGAAAACCTACCGAGACACGTTGCCTCCTGACCAAGATTGGAGTGTCAGTGTGGACGTCACAGTCCCCTATTATTGGGATACAATGGATACAGAAGAAGCTCAAGTGGGAGCGGGAGTTTTTGTGGGTAAGATCGATCCCGATCAAAAATCAAGAACGGTTTATGAAACCAACCTGGCGGCCATCGCCAAAGGAGAACGTTTTGTCCAGGGACAGCTGATCAAAAACAGGTTGGGCGATGATCCCATTGCCGTAGGCTTTATGAAAACAAATAAAGAATCAGTCACCCTAAAGGTCTCCTGGAACAGTAAAAATCATCAGATTTTCTTCTTTATGGATGAAATCCTGGTTGATGCCAAATATATAAATCAAAGAGGCATTGACGATTGGAAAATGGACGAAGATAAATTCTACGTGGGTGTCATGGGATTCGCAGAGAACACAGATATCACAGGCTATTTTCCCTATATGGACAATTTCAAAATTGTGCTTGGTCAAAAATAGCCATCACCATCCGATATATTTAGGAGGTAAGCAGTATGAACCAAGGAAGACACCTTATAAGCCTCATTGTATGTGTCCTGTTTCTTATATTTTCGAACAGTCCCCTCAGCAAAGCGGAAAACATTTCGGACAGCCTTAACGATTCCTCAAATCTTATCCGGATATTCAAAGAATTTCGAGTTTTGGCACAGGCCAAAGTTATTCAAGGCGTTCCTGACTACTCAGCCACTTCCATGAAGCAGCAGGCAAAAGAGCTGAAAAAACTCCAGGAACAATTGGCAGCAATGGACATCCAAGAGTGGCCGATCTCCCAGCAGGTGGATTATCACATTGTGCGTGCGGAAATGAATGGTCTCGAATTTCATCATCGTATCTTAAAGCCTTGGGTGCACAATCCCGGGTTTTATGGCACGGAACTGATCCCCAGCTTCCCCTGGCGGGGTGACGGTATCGATGTGTTTATGCTTGAGTTCCCATTAAAAAGAGAAGAAGGGGCAGAATTGAAGGAACAGCTGCAGGCCATGCCCATACTGCTGGACCAGGCTCAAAAGAACCTCACCGATCCGGCCCGGGAACTGGCCATCATCGCCATCCGCACCAAGGAAAAAAAGATCTTGATGTTTCAGGATCTCATTAAACGCTTGAAAGACCATCATCCCGAATTGGTTCCCTATGCCGAACAGGCGTTGGATGCCGTTGAAGCCTATCAGGACTGGCTCATCCAGACAAAAGATGAAATGACCGCACCCGCAGGAGTCGGTAAAGAGAATTTTAACTGGTGGATGAAAAACGTCTGGCTTTATTCGCAAACCTGGGAAGAGTGTTATAACACCGCTATGCGGGAATACCAGAGAGCTGTCGCTTTTTTAAAACTGGAGGAAAATCGCAATAAAAAGCTTCCCCCTCTCCCCTTTCTCACCACTGAAGAGGAACATGCACGGTTGTGGAACAAAGCTGAGGATTACATAACTCGGTTTGTCGAAGAACAGAAGATCTTTACTGTGCCCGATTACCTCAGCCCCAGCGGTCCTCACCGGCCGTGGGTTGCTCCTTCTGACCGGGACGGCGATTGCGTCGAGTTTTTTGAACAGGCCGAACGTCACGATTCCATGGCCCAGGTAATACACAACCACATCGGACACCACCTGGATGGACTGAGACACAAGCGTGACGATCGTCCCATTCGCAGTCAATCCAACTTATATGGTGGGCTGCGATCGGAAGCCATTCCCATGTTTTTTGAAGAAGGACTGATGATAGCCGGAGCTCACGATGAATGGACTCTAAATCCTAGAAGCAGAGAGGTTATTTACATCTCGCAGGCCTGGAGGGCCACACGTGCCATTGCCGATCTGAAGCTGCACAGCAACGAATTCACGATGGAAGAAGCGCTTACGCACTGTGTGGACTGGTGTCCCCGGAGTTGGGAATGCAAAACAGATATGGACACCTGGTACGATCTTGAGATCAGCATGCTCCAACCGGGCCATGCAACTATCTATATCACAGGCAAAAACGAATTCGAACGCCTGCTGACGGACCGGGCTATACAGTTAGGCGACGCTTTTAATCTCCAGCAGTTTATGGACGGATTTTTTGCCACGGGTATGATTCCCATCTCTCTGGCCCGATGGGAGATAACCGGGTTTTATGATGAAATAATTAAATTGCAGCGGTAAAATACAATGAATGAAGGAGACGTCCAATGATAAAGAAGCTATCTCTGATCCTCACCTTCCTGGTCCTTGGTAGTCTGAGTCTGATGACAGGTATCCATGCGGATGAGG
Organism: Acidobacteriota bacterium; assembly: GCA_030609975.1. Classification (GTDB taxonomy): domain Bacteria; phylum Acidobacteriota; class Aminicenantia; order Aminicenantales; family Aminicenantaceae; genus JAUWSR01. The sequence goes on from JAUWSR010000157.1 coordinate 2,416, forward strand.
AAAACATGCAGGCAAAAAAACCACGGGCTCGTGACCTGGGGATCGAGCCCGGAGTCTTTCCTCCAGGGCCGTTCAATGCCATTACCGATGTGCCGGGCGTTCTGGTGGGCCACACCACCATCCGAAAGGGCGACAATGTTCGGACCGGTGTAACGGCGGTCCTCCCTCACGGAGGAAACATTTTCCGTGAAAAGGTAACGGGCGCCGTTTTTGTCGGAAACGCCTTCGGGAAACTGGCAGGTTCCACCCAAGTCAATGAACTAGGACTTATAGAGGTTCCCATCATACTGACCAACACCTTGAGTGTAGGCCGCGCGATGGAGGCCGTTGTATATTACACACTTAACCAGAAAGGTAATGAGGACATCTTCTCTGTTAACGCCCTGGTTGGGGAAACCAATGACAGTATCATGAACGACATCCGGGGTTTCCATGTCACCCGTGAGGATGTCATCTCCGCTATTAAGAACGCAAAAGGCGGGCCCGTAGAGGAGGGTTCGGTAGGTGCTGGGACCGGAACACGCAGCTTCGGATGGAAGGGAGGCATGGGGACCTCATCCCGGGTCCTGCCGGACAAATACGGTGGCTACACACTGGGTGTTATCATTCAGGTCAGCCACGGCGGCATTTTGACCATCGACGGTGCGCCCGTGGGGAAGGAACTGGGTGAATACAGGTATGCCCCGGATGCAGGAATCGGAGACCATTCGGGAGGCGGATCAGGTTCCGGCTCCTGTATTATCATCGTCGCTACCGACGCTCCTTTAGACGCCAACAATATGAGGCGTCTGGCCGCCCGGGCTCTATTCGGATTGGCCAGGACAGGCGCATCTTTTGGGAGTGGGAGCGGCGATTTTGCCATCGCCTTCACGACCTCGCCGGAGATGCGTTGGAAATACAGTGACCGAGAGATTCAGAAGCGGGACATCCTCCCCCACTCCCGGGTTTCACCTCTATTTCAAGCCGCCCTGGAGGCGACTGAGGAGGCTGTCTACAACGGCCTCTTCCAGGCGACCACAACAACCGGAATGGGAGAGACATATGAGCCCATCCCCATCGATAAGGTCAAAGAGATCCTCAAAAAATACGGCCGGGGAAAGTAAGGAGGGATTCAATGAGCAGCAAAAAAGATAACGGCGATTCATCTCGAGGCATTTCCCGGCGCAGTTTCCTGGGATCTGTTACGGTACTGACCGCAGCCTCCTTGGCCGGTAGTCCGAAATTCGGATTTGGGATGCCGGATATCCTAGAACCACAAAAGACCACAAGCAGCGTACTTTTTTCAACAGATTTTATCCCGCCTGGATCCTCACTCAAGCTAGCCTTTGTGGCCGACCATCACTACTGGCCGGACCATCAGGCTAACTGGGGAGGAGGCACTCAGATGACCCGACAGAGCGAAGAGCGGATGCTGGATCTGGTTGACTGTCTCAACATGGAGGAAGTAGATATTTCCATTCACGGCGGAGATGTCATAGACGCAGGCAGCGCTTTCAATCCCCCTCAAGATGAGTACGTCAAACAGTTGGCGTTTAAAGCTCGATTTCTAAGAGGTCTTGATCACACAACCGTTCCCATGGCCGGCAATCACGAAACTCCTACGGCCCGCTACAAAGATGAATCAGAGATGGAGCAGTGGAGCAAATTATTCGGCCCGACTTATAGATATTTAGATCGAAAGGGCTTTCGGTTGATCGCGCTCTTTCCTATGATTCCCAATACATCCGGGAGATATGGTGGGAGCAATATCTATGGCCTGGATGAAAAACAGGTCCGCTGGTTGGCAGGAATTCTCAAAGACGCAGTAGCAAAAAAGCTCAAGGTTCTTCTTTTTTCACATGTATCACCTTTGAGCTATATCAACCGGAGTGAATTCGAGGTTCTGGTCAATTCAGTAGATTGTGTTAAGGCTATGTTCTGCGGCCATGAGCACAGGAACTACTTTTTTCCCCTGGGGAAGGTGCCGGTGCTTATGCGTGCGGGCAATGCCATGGCTCCCCTGGGTTACACCATCATTCACGCTTATTCTGACGGCCGGTTAATCGTGGTACAGAAGAGCCAGCACTTTCCCTTTCTGGATTTCGTGTCCACCGGCCTGCGAAAGGGAGCTCAGGGCAGGGAGATCGAAAGATACGTAACACTAGGAACTCCGTCCGTACTTCCGCTCAAAGGAATACGGCTGATTGGGAACAGCGCTTCCGCCAAGATCAGGAACGGTCACCTGAGACTGGACTCCGGCAGGGAAAGCCAGAGGGGCACCCTCCTGATCGATGTGGCCGATGTCAGAAATGCGCGTATCAGTCTTTCGATGGTGGCCGAAAGGGCAGCCCGGATTGGGGCTATTGCCCTAGCCGGTCCGAATGGGGAAGGCGGATTGGAAACCAGCCTGACTGTGGGGACATCAGGGCAGGGACGGCTTTTCCTTACCGACCTTAGAAAGGGAAAAGGAAATCCTCTGGACAGGTCCTGGTTTAACGTCCACCCCGGAGGCGCATATAAATGCACACTCCAGGTGCGTGGTAAGGAGGTCAGAGCGGATTGGAAAAACATGGCCAGCTTGAAGGCTCCCATCCAGGGCGGGGGGCCAGGAAAATTCGGTCTCTTTGTGGAGAACGGCACACTTTTCTTGACAGACATCAAGTTGGAAAAAGCATAAGACAAATGAGAGCATTCAAAACTGTTGCTGCATTTTCCTTGGGGATGTGTCTCTTGTTCTCCGGTATGAGCTGTAAAAGCGTCACAGGCTCTGATGAGGGATTCGCGGCCCGCATCCTTATCTACAACAACTGTGGAGCAACTCTGGATATATTTTTGGACGACAATTTCCAGTTTGCCATCGCTGATGGAAACACGGACATCATCTCGGACCTAACTGAAAAAGAGCACAAGCTCGATGCCTTTCTGACGGGTACAAACACTCTGGTCCTATCAGAGTCATTCGACGCAACGGACGAAGGTGACTATGAATGGACGATCAATGGGCAGGCAACTATTGCGATCAAAAATGATTTCGGGGAAACCTTGTACACATATGAAAATTCAGAATATTTGGGTCACATAGAGGATAATGAAACTGTGACCATTCCTGATGTGGCTTTTGGCTCCTATAATTTTGAAGCTACAATAGCTGAAAGCAGTACAGTCATTGCGGCAGCCACTATCGAGGTCACCGAAATCAAAGAATACTCCTGGATTATTCAATAGAATGAAGTCTATGATGAGATGGAGGAAAAGGCATCTCCTGGTTTTAATGCTTATGGTTTTTTCAATAACAAACCCTTCTCTGGGTCAATCCCTTCCAGAAAAAACACCAGAAATATTTGCGATCGCGACATATGTAGGCAACGATATTCAGGAGCGCTCAGCCAAGGCTTTTATTAAAAGTGTAAGAGAGTTGGGCGGCAAATGCAGGGACTCGAAAATCTATATCATATTAGCAGATCCGGTCAACTTCCCTGGCGATTCGTTAAAAGGTGCAAACGTAAAATTGCTGCCTTTGGAAATGGATCCAGAATTCACGAAATATCCTTTAGCCATCAAGGCATTTGTTGCGGCTCAGGTAGAAAAAATCGTTAAAGATGAGGTGGCGTCCCTGGCCTGGTTCGACCCGGCCACACTTGTCCTGAATTCACTCGACGAGTTGGATCTCGAGAACGGATACGGAGTAGCCATCCGTCCGGTTTCCCTGGTGAACACGATTGGTATCGCACCGGGGAGCGAACCGAATGACTATTGGACTCCCATATACAAAGAACTCGGATTGAATTTCAAGAACATCCCTGCATATGAAACTGTGGTCGATGAAAAGCCGATACAGCCCTATTTCAACTGTGAGATATTCTCTGTCGATCCCAGCCTCGGTATATTCACGGAATGGTCCAAGCTTTTAACCAAGTTATTGAAGGACGAAGAGTATCAGGAGAATGTATGCACCACATTCCAGAGAAGGCTCTTTTTACATCAAGCCGTGTTGAGTGGAGTGATCATCTCTAGGGTGAATCCCGAAAATATCAAACCGTTGTCTATTAAGACAGGTTATCCTTTTGGTCAGCACGAACAGCTTTCGATCCAGAAACAAATCAAGTCTCTCAATGAGCTTTCTGCAATTATTTTTGATTACCAATGGGAAAAAAATCCGGGATGGATGGATTTAATCCCTTCCTATGAACCGTTGACAGAATGGCTGACCGAAACCTTCAACGAATATCGGAAATAAGCGGACTGCTCATCATTTAATAGCCGATGACGACTTGAAGTTGAACTGTCCAATTTGGTTGTGATACACTCATTTCATCACTTTTTTAACTAAAATTAGGAGCTAATTATGAAAAAAATTGGGATTTTACTTACATTTTTTTTCATTTTAAGTTTAGTTTCAAGCCTTCCCGCGAGAGAGACAGAAAAGAACGACCTGCAGGAATTGATGAATCAGATCCTCAGGGAAAAATTTGACATCATCCTGCCTCAAGTCATGCGGGAGAACAATGTCGACATGTGGATTCAGGTATTCAGAGAAGGAAATCCCGATCCCCTATCGTCTAACCTGGGAAGCAAATCCGGGGTTTTCATTTACACCGACCGAGGGGGAGACAGGATTGAAAGGGCGGTTTTTGGCCACACTTCGGATTTGATACAAGAATGTGGAGCCTATGATATCATCGCCAAACCCAAGTTCAGCTTCCCTTTAACGGCCTTTCCAGAATACAGAGTACCTTTGGGGGATTTTTACAGAATGGGAGGTACCGAGTGGCCGGGAGGACCAAAAACTGAGTTGGACTTCAGATTTAAGGGCGTTGGTAAATTTGTTGCCGAACGCAACCCCAAACGGATTGCTGTCAATTATTTGGAAAAGTTGGGATCCCCCGTGTTGTATGAGATCCCACGTTTGCGTTCCGACGGCATTTCGTACACAGACTACAACCTGCTGGTCAAAGCTCTCGGTGATAAATATACCGAAAGAATCGTCTCCGCGGAATTTGTGATCACGGATTTTTTATCCAGACCGGTGAAAAGCGAAATTGTGCTCTACAAAAGAATCCGTGAAAAACTCGCAAAATCATTTGAGAGACAGTTTAATTCCATCATACCCGGCAAGACCAGATTCGGCGATCTCGATGGGCCCCGTTCTGTCGTGGACAAGGATGGAAATCGTCATGGTCGTAATTATATTCTCCAAAGAGGCGATTTGATCTGTCTGGCAGGCGGCGATCAAAGCGGCGGCGATGTGGATCCCGATTGGGAGTTTGGAAATTTCCATGAAGTCATATTTGTATACGGCTATATACTCCGTGAAGGAGAGATCGAGCCGCCTCCCAAGATTAAGCGGGCCTGGGCCGATGTTTTGAAAGTCCGCAAGATCTTAGATAAAAATATTAGGTCAGGACGAACCGCTGGCGAAACCTTTGAAATACTCAAACAAAAGATCGAAGAAGCGGGATACATCTATGTCAATCGACAGATTTTCGACACAACTCAGGATCCTGCAATAACCCAAGTCCCTCTCGACCTACATGCTGCCGCCGGAATATACCCGCCCAGGATAGGTCCTTTAGGGCCGGATTGGCAGCGGGAGATGAAGCTTCCACTCAATCACCACTTCTATCAGGAATACTGGGTTTTTGTTCCCATGCCCGAATGGGGTGAGGGAAAATATCTGTCGATTCAACTGCATGATGGAGTGATCGCCACGGAAAACGGAGTCGAGTATTTCTCGCCACCGCCTCGTGAGATCCGACTGCTCAAGTAAGACAAATCGAAACTCTGATGTCATAAATTATGACATTCTATTTACATATTAACCAACATTCTGTATTTTATAAATAGAGAATAAAAGCCTAGCTCACTTTTAAAAGCTAACAAACAAAGGTAACAAAATGAATGCGATTGGGAAAAAAATTAAAACTATCCGGGAGTTGTCAGGACTTAGTCAACAACAACTCGCAGATTCCATGGGAATCTTACGTTCAACTCTTTCGCAGATAGAAAATGGAGAACGAAGAACTTATTCTAGTGAACTCATTAAACTCTCTGGTATTTTTGGCGTTTCGGTTGATTATTTGCTAGACCTGGAGAAAGAAGTCGAAATTACTATCTTGGAGGCGGAAAAAAAACAAAAAGAAAAGCCTGCAATTAGAATAAATGTCCCTCAAAAAAACCTGA
>JAUWSR010000212.1 GCA_030609975.1 Acidobacteriota bacterium
ATAATGGTCCCTACAATTTTAAACATATAAGGAGGATCTATGCACAACGTGAAGAACATAAACAATGATGACGACGCCCTCGAGCTCTTGACTGTAGCTCTGGAACATGAGTGGGCGGTCAGCTTTGAATACGTCATCCATGCCTATTCCATGCCCAAAGCAAAATTCTTTTACGATGATCCCATCATGAAGATCCGCAAGGATATGCGGGCCCAGACCATCCAGATCGGGATCGACGAGATGTATCATGCTCTCCAATTGGGGATCGTGCTGCGGCAGATGGGAGCGGCCCCCTCGTTTAAAAGCGATGAGGTCATTCGTTATCCTCGAGTCATCGACAATCTTCGTCGCGATAAAAAGACCGAAGACCTGGTAACAGACCTGTATCAATCCGCGGCCATCCCTGAAGGGCTCTATCCCAAGATCCAAAATATGGTGCTGAACATCGCCGATGATGAAGTCCGGCATGCCGCCCAGTTCCAAACCATGATCGACACCTTGGAAAAAGAAGGAGAATCCGAAATCCTTTGCTATCAGCATGATCCTGAGAATGAAGGACGGGAGGAAATTCAGCTGCTGCATGAGATCATGCAGGCCGAAAACGAACTCATGCATCGTTATCTGAAATACACCATTCTCTTCAGCGAACATCAAGACCTGAGCCAGCGCTTGTTCAAAAACTCCATCGATCACATGAAACACTGGGACAAAAACTCCGGAGTCCTCATCAAGCTGGGGGATGTGGTCAAGATCGAAAACGCAGAAAAAGATGCCGACGGCGTCGAAAAGAGCTTGGAACCTATGCCCGCCCTGTATCCGGGAGAAGACCGCTTGAGCGCTCTTCAAACACTGGTGCCCGCAGAAGAGGACCTGATCGCAAAGTATGAGCGCCTGCTGCCTCTTATCACTGACAAAGATATCAAAAACCAGCTCAACACCCATCTCTCCCTGAAACGCGAACATCTCTTCACACAGCAGCATTTGCTGGAAAACGCCCTAAAGATCCAAGGGCTGGAATAGATGAAAACCGTAGCCACAACCCTCGAAAAATTTCAATGTTTTTATCACTATACCGTTGCCTTGGTGGGAGCCAAGACAGCGAAGCACACCAACTTCATGGCATGTGCCTGGCATACGGCCCTTTCTTTTGATCCTCCTTTGTTTGGGGTTTTAGTGGCTAAAAAACGTTTAACCCATCGGGTCATAACTGAAGCCGGGGAATTCAGTGTGAATTTCCTGGCCTGGGAAGATATCCAACTCTCGGCTCAGATGGGACGGATCTCCGGACATGATCTGGATAAGATCCAGGAATTCCACGTTGAGCTGGCCCCATCCCAAGTGATCCAGTCCCCCATCCTGGAGACCGCCTACGCAGCCATGGAATGCCAGCTCAAAGAAACCCGCTCCTTCGGGGATCATGACCTCTTCGTAGGTAAGGTGGTGGCGGTCCATCAGGAGGAGGGCAGTTTTGATGCTGAAGGCGTGCTCAATCCGGCACAGGTCAAGCCCCTGCTTTATTTAGGGGGCGATTTTTACACCAGCATCATAAACAATACCCCTGTCCACCAGCTGCCGAAGGATTCAGAAGCATAGACCTCAGCGTAGGCATAATGAGATTTGGGAAGACCTTAAAATGGAAATAAATCCAAAAAGGAAATTCAGGTTGAAATTTAAGGGTGGTTTCATATAATAGAGGCATTCATGGCCACCGCGATCAGAATCAACGATCTGCATAAATCTTTTAAGTCCGAATTTCTTCGCAAACAAAAGCCCATCCTCAAGGGAATCTCCTTCGAGGTAGAACAGGGAGAGATCTTTGGATACCTCGGTCCCAATGGAGCCGGAAAAACCACGACCATGAAATGCCTTCTCGGGCTTATCTTTCCCGAGAAAGGCGATATCGAGATCCTGGGTCAGCCCCATCTTGCCATCCCGGCCAAAGCACGGCTTGGATATCTCCCGGAAAACCCCTATTTTTATGACTATCTGACAGCTCGGGAATTCCTGCAATTCTACAGTCAGCTTCACCTCCTGAAAAAGTCCGAACAGGACGTTAAGATCCCCGATCTCTTGAAAAAGGCCGGGTTGCAGGAAGCAGCCGGCCTGCAGCTGAGAAAATTTTCCAAAGGCATGCTGCAGAGGATCGGCCTGGCACAGGCCTTGCTCAACGATCCGGATCTGGTTCTGCTGGACGAACCCTTAGGCGGATTGGATCCCTTGGGCAGAAAAGAGATCCGCGACATCATCGTGGAGCTGCGGGACGCAGGCAAAACCGTTTTTCTCTCCTCCCATATCCTGCAGGATATCGAGATGATCTGCGACCGCGTAGCCATCATCGTCGAGGGCCGAATCGTGAATTCGGGCCGCCTGCATGACCTCATCTCTCAGAAAATCCTGTTCACAGAGGTCACCCTCTCCGGTATCACCGAGTCCGAACTCCATGACCTGGGAGAGAGCCTGGTAATCCCGGGCGGGGATATCCTGATCAAAGTCTACCAGGAGCAAAATGTGGACAAGGTCTTAGGCCTGGCCCATGAAAGAAAAGCCAGGATCCTTTCGCTGGTGCCCCGCACACAGAGCCTGGAAGATCTGTTTGTAGGCACGGTGAGACCGGAATGAAGATCAAAGCCATCGCCCTCAACACTTTCAAAGAGGCCATCAGAGACCGCATCCTCTACCTTTTACTTTTTATCGCCTTTATCAGCCTGATCTTTTCCCGGCTGCTGGCGCTGATCACGGTGGGGGATCGCATAAAGATCATCACCGACGTAGGCCTGGCCTCCCTTTCGTTCTTTGGAGCGCTCATGGCGATCCTTATGGGTACCGGACTGGTCTACAAGGAGATCGATAAAAAAACCATCTACACCCTGCTTTCCAAGCCTATCCACCGTTACCAGTTTCTGTTGGGAAAATTTTTCGGCCTGATCCTGACGCTTTTCGTGATGCTTTTTCTTATGAGTGCGATCTTTATTTTCATCCTGCTGCTGCATTCCGGACAGATCAAGTGGGGGATGCTGCTGGCATTTGCCTTCATATTCCTGGAGATGTGCCTGGTCACGTCCGTGGCCATGCTTTTCTCATGTTTCTCCACCCCTATCCTGAGCTCCATCTTCTCGCTCTCCTTCTACCTCATCGGCCATGTTTCCTGGGGACTGGAGACCCTCATCAACAAGATGCCGTCTGGAATTGGGAAGGTCCTGATCAAGGGGATTTACCTTTTTATTCCCGATCTGGAAAACTTCAACTTCAAGACCGAGATCGTACACGGGCTCCCCATTCCACCTCAGGTTTTCCTGTACGCAACCGTCTACGGAATCATGTACACTCTTTTTGTTTTGACTGTGGCTACACTGGTCTTCAGGCACAGGGATTTTATCTAAGCCATGAAGAAATCCGTCGCTATTATTCTCCTAATCCTGAGTTTAGCGGCTTTTATGGGGCTGCGGCTTAAGCTGGATGCCATCCCCAGGGCAAAGGTCCCGGGGGCTTCGATCCTCTACGTTCCTTCAGGCGAGTTCCTACAATACGCCTCCTTCGGATATTCTTCCCTCATGGCCGATCTCATCTACCTATGGTCGATCCAATACTTCAGCAACACCCAAGTCCTGGATAGAGCAGACCATTTGGAGCACGTCTATTCCATCATCTCGGACCTCGATCCCAAATACCTGGATCCTTACCAGATCGGAGCCCTGATCGCCATCTCAGAAGCCAAGGACATAGGAAAAGCCTTGAGCATTCTGGAACTAGGTTTGGAGAAAAATCCCGATCAATGGATCCTGCCGCTGGAAGCGGGTCACTATGCCGAGTTTTTACTCAAAGATTTCGAGTTGGCCCGAAAGTACTATCAGATCGCCATGAGGATCCCGGGAGTTCCTGAATTTGTCGGACGGAAAGTCGCTGCCTCCACCTATGAGTTGGGAGACTACAAGGCTGCGCTGCAGCATTGGTTGGAAATATATGAGGACACAGAAGACCCACGCATAAAGAAGATCGCAAACAACCATATCTACCGGACCAAAGCTGCCTTGGATATCGAGACCTTGGGCAAGGCTTTGTCGCTATATAAAAACAGGTTTGGGAACTTGCCTCAGGAACTCCTGCGGTTAGTGACTGCGGGTATCCTGCCCACCATTCCCCAAGACCTGGATGGAGAAGATTACACCTATGATCCTCAAACCGGAGAGGTGATGGCTAAAACATGGTGGAAGCGCTAATCATCGTCCTGTTTGGAATGGCCTGGGGAAGTTTCCTCAATGTCGTGATCTACCGCCTTCCCCTCGGGCTGAATCTGGCACACCCGCCGTCCCGCTGTTCCCAGTGCGAAACCCCCATCAAGGCCTATCACAACATTCCCGTGATTTCCTATTTGTTGCTGCGAGGAAAGTGCCGTTATTGCCGGGCTAAGATCCCCTTTTCATACGTCCTGGTCGAGATCCTTACTCCCTTGTGTTTTCTGCTGCTCTATTTCCAGTTTTCCCTCAGCCTGCACTTTTTCGCTGCATGTCTATTCACCAGCGCTCTGATCGCTCTGGGATTTATCGACTATACCCACCAGATCCTACCCGATCAGATCACTCTTCCCTGTTTGGTCCTGGCCCTGGTGTACTCCTTTTTCCGGGAAGACCTGAGCTTGAAGCAAGCTCTTTTAGGAGCGGTCTCAGGGGCAGGATTCCTGCTCCTGGTATTCGGCGTCTACTATCTGATCAGGAAAAGAGAGGGTCTGGGTATGGGGGATGTCACCCTGATGTTGATGATAGGGGCCTTTCTGGGATGGCAGCGGAGTTTTTTGACCTTGCTTCTGGGCTCGTTCCTGGGAGCACTGGTCGGGATCTACTTCCTGTCGATCCGAAAAAAGGACATGCAGTACGCACTTCCCTTCGGGAGTTTTTTAACACCCGCCGCTTTGATCGCCCTGGTCTACGGGCAGCAGCTCATCCAGTGGTATCTGGCCTTGGTCAAGAGCCCTTGAACAAAGCAACGCTAAATTATGGCTCTATGGCTACTTGATAATCCGATATACCTCTCTCCAGGATTTGATCACTAAGGTAGAGCCCACAGGCTGTTCCAGCCTCTGGATAGAAGAATCGAACTCCTGAATGTAAATCTCTCGCTTTTTCTTGGTTCCTTCGGTTCGTTCACCCACGGTCACGGCTGCACGGGCCTTACTTACGAGATCAAGGCTGTCCAACTGACCTCCGGCCGAAGAAAAGGCCGTTCCTCCGATAGGTGTTCCTCCCGTTGTCTGAACAAAACGGGCATAGAGTTGTCCCAGCCCGAGCAAGCTCTCACAGGGATCCACGCTTTCTATACTGCCGGTCAACGTGCTGAAGTAAACGATAAAATCAGCCACCACCGGATCTGCCCACACCTTCTCTCCTTGACTGAGTTCACCGGTCTGTTTTTCCGGGGGAAGACTGAGAGCGGCGGGATCTCCCATATACCACTCCACTTCGGGTTCGGTATCATCGATGAGCGATATGAAAGAATAATAAGCACTGGCGGGAGCACGATCATCGCCCCCGGTTCCAAAATATATCCTGGGAAGAGACCCTGATATCCCAGGATTTACCCAAAGGGCGGGACGGGTGATGATGGGGTAATTGTCGGGATCTTCATACATGGCCTCCGCGTTCCAGGAAGTTGAATCCTGGTACTGGGCACTGACATCGAACTTCCAGAGGCGGCCATCCAGGTCACCCACATAAACACTATCTATGTAACCATCCTGAGGGTCCAGATCCCAAAAGGAAGGCGACCCGGGAATGCTGTTGGGGATGTTTATACGGCCCCCACCCGAGGTATCTACTTCACCTGCATCAAAGATATAGAGGGCTTCTCCGGTTTCCACATCCACAGCATAGAATTGGTTTCCTGCAATTTCACCGGGGTTATTGTCATAGCCGGATCCCATAAATACCACCCAGGCTCCATCAGAACTCCCGCTCCTGTTGATCTTCCCCACTATCGGGATCGACCAAGATTCCCCCATGGTCACATCGGTAAATTCCCAAAGTGGCTGGGGTTCTTCAGGATCCGTGATATCCAAAGCAAAGTAGTAGTTGAGCCCACCGGCTTGCTGGCTCCCCATGCCTGCCCCTTGACCACAGATCAGGACCGTTCGCCAACCTTTGCCCAAGGGTCCTCCCATGTCAGGATCGATGTAGACATCCTCCATCACCGGAGAACTGTCCACATAGACATCTCTCTGAAAATATCGATCTCCGGTGACTGCGTCCACAGCCCACATGTTGCGGAGCTTAGGCAACAGGTTATAGGGAATAAAAGCCCATTTTTCCTGCCCGGTTTCCAGGTCAAAGCAGTGGAGCATTCCGTCGTTGGCGCCCACATACAAAACTTTCTGTCGGTCTTCATGGGTCTGTTTGAACGTGTCATAGTCTGCGCCCATCTGGCTGGAGATCCCATCCGGAGGTCCGACCACGACTGGGTTGGAATGGTTGATGTCCCCCAGCTTCCAGTAGCGCCCTTCTCCATGGATGAAATCGATCAAACCGACGTTGTCGCCGTTGACATCCGCCAGGATGGTTCCTAAAGTGAGATCCTCCGCTGTCGTAAAGGGAACCCGGTCAAGCGTCATTCCCAAAGCACCCGGCACAGCCGTGTAAATGACCCGGGGTGAAAGACGGTTCTCCAGCTCGATTCCGGCATCCCAAAGAATGGTAACATTTTCTGCCAAAGCTCTTCCAAATTCCTCGTTCAGGTCAGGGGTGGTGACATCCTGAAGGTTTGAAAAGGAAGAAGGGGATGGACTCAGTCCGCTCACATCATAGGCCCGCAGGTGTCCCTGCCCGCCCGGAAAATAGAAGGAACCGGCGATACTGAGCTTCTTCTCCCCACCTGCCACGTCGGCAAGCG
>JAUWSR010000044.1 GCA_030609975.1 Acidobacteriota bacterium
CCTCGCCCACCAAGATATCTTCCAGCTGCAAGGCCGGACTTTGAGTCCCCGTGATCGACATAGTATATACCCGAGGACCCGCATGCTGAGCGGCAAACTCAACACGCCATTTTCCTGTATCATCTGCGCGGGCCGTGGCCGACTCGCCTGCAAAAACAACAGTGATGGCCTCTCCGGGAGCAGCCCAACCCCAAACCGAAATGGGTTTCCCCTGCTGCAAGACCATATGCGAATCAATAACGGCCGGAAGCCGGATCTCACCAAAACCGAAGAGGCCCCGCCATAAAATAAAAAATAATAAAACTAAAAAACGGATCCCATTCGAATTTATACCAAAAGGTTTCATGATGCCTCCTCTTCTATAGAATTGCTGTATTGCACACTACCAAAAGGCGATATTACCTCTGCCTCTGGGGTTTGATCGAATAAATCCTTCCCGGCTCCGTTTCAAAAGAGATCAATCCATCTGGAGTGGTTACGATTGGAACGGACTGCCCCTCTGAAGTGACCTCGACAGGCTGTCTCACCCGCAGCCTGCAGGTTTTTCCTAAAATCGATCGGATAAGAGCAGAAGATATTCGGCTTTCTTCCCAGATCATCTCCAGTTCGAATCCTCCTCTGGCCCTTAGGCCTTTCACCTCTCCGGAATTCCAAGGAACCGGCAAGGCCGGTAGCAAATAAAGTTCATTCTCATGCGATTGGACGAGCATTTCTGCGACAGCTGCAGACACTCCGAACAGGCCATCCACCTGAAGCGTTCGGGAGCAGATGGCATACAGACTGTCAAATGTGTAATGTTGGATATAGTAATGGAAATTATCCATAGCCTTCTCAGGATTTTGCAGCCGGGCCCAGCAGCCCATTTTCCAAGCGGAAGACCAGCCGTTCCCCTCCAGTCCCCGCTGTTCAAGCACCACGCGGCAGCCCACAGCCAGTTCTGGTGTCCGCCGCAGCGAAATCTGGTTGCCTGGAAACAGGCCGTAGAGGTGGGAGATATGTCGGTGACTGTTTTCTTTTTGCCCCCAATCCTCGAGCCACTCCTGCAGATCGCCGTTCTTTCCGATCTGCATCGGGGCCAAGCGTTCCCTGATTGCTAGAACTTCCTGACGAAAATCTCGATCAACCTCCAGAATCCCAGCCGCTTCAACCACATAGCTGAAGAGGTCGCGCAGAAGCTGCATGTCAATGGTCGAACCCGTACAGATCGTAGTGCCGGGTGACATCCAGCCGCAGACTTCATCATAAAACGTGTCATTCCCAGGCCAATCGGGGAAGTTTTCCGGTGATGTAGACGGATTTGTTACCAGCCAGCCATACTCTGGGTGTTCGACGAGGAAATCCAGGAAGAATTCCACACACTCCTTCAGGATGGGATAGAATTCCCTTAAAAACTTCTTATCGCCGGTATAGAGATAATGCTCCCAGAGATGGGTGCAGAGCCAGGCGCCTCCGGCGTTAAAAGCCCCCCAGTCGGGCCCGTCCATGGGGGCAGCCACTCTCCAGATGTCGGTATTCTGGTGAAATACCCAACCTCGGGCTCCGTAGTGCTCCTTGGCTACATCGCTGCCTTGATCAGATAGGTCACGGATCATCTGGAACAAAGGAAGGCCGCACTCGCTCAGATTGCCTACTTCCGCCGGCCAATTGTTCATCTCGGTATTGATATTGGTGGTGTATTTAGAATCCCAAGAAGGATTCATATCCTTGTTCCATATTCCTTGAAGATTGGCTGGTTGTGTACCTGGGCGTGAAGAGGAGATCAACATGTACCGACCGTATTGAAAGCAAAGCGCGGCCAGGTTCGGGTCGCTCCTTCCATCGTAATTTTTCCTACGTTCATCTGTAGGTGCATAGGAATCGGGTGTTGTCCCCAGATTTAGAGACACCCGATCAAAGAGCTGTTGATGAGCTCGGATATGCTCTTGCTTGATGCGGTTGTAGTCTTTATTTCTTAGAGCCTCGAAGACGGCCTCCACCCGCACCTCAGCATCTCCGCTGACATCTCGATAGTTCACAAAATTGGTAGCGGCTGCAATAAAGAGCGTAAGCGTATCCGCATCTTGAATGATAAGGTCGGTATCATCCACCCGCATACGCCCACCCTCAGGCACAGCTTTTAACCGCCCATAATAACGGAGTTTGCCTTCTACTCCCAGATAATCCGCAGATTTTCCCTGCAGCATCAGCCCATCCCGGCCATAACCGTCCATCCTGAAATAATCCGTCGCATAATTGGAATGGGCCTGGTTACGATATCCGCGCAGATTAACGACGCAGGATATCTGCCCGGGTTTATCGGCAGTAAGGCGTACGACAATCACCTGGTCCAAGGGAGTAACCAGAACCTCGCGCTTAAATTGAATCCCATTCTGGTGGTATGTAGTTGTCACCAGGGCCTGTTTCAGATCCAGGCGGTGGCTGTAGTCTGTCACCGCTCCGGCGGCTGAAAACTTAAGCAGCACGTCTCCAAAAGACTGATACTTCATCTGCTCGACTGGATACCCCATAAGATTGCGGCCGAACTGCTTATGAGCCTTTTGGTACTCGCCCGCAAAGATCAGGCGCTGAATCTCGGGCAAGGCCTTGTGCCCTGCTTTTACTGTCTGTGAATAGGGCCCTCCGGACCAATAGGTCTCCTCATTGAACTGGATGCGTTCCTCATCTGTCTTTCCAAAGACCATAGCGCCCAGGCGCCCATTTCCCACCGGCAGGGAGTTTTCCCATTTATCTGCAGGCTGAGCGTACCAAAGGGTAGTGGTCGGATCAAAGTCCCCAAACGGGGCTTGATCGGGCCCAGGCCCTGTTCCACAGGCCAACAATGCCAGCAACACGACAATACAACATAAGGATGCTCTCTGCATACAGCCCTCCTATCTTTTTTTGCGCCGCTCTAAATCCTGCTTCAGCAACTCCTGCGCCAAAGCGTCGGAATCCCCGTAAAGCTCTTGCAGTCGCTTCATTTCGGATTTCAACTCCTCCCTGATCTCAACATAATCAGGATCTGCGTAGACGTTCTGAAGCTCCTGCCGGTCTTTCTCCAGGTCATAGAGCTCCCAGGCATCGATGTCATGGTAGAAATGCATGAGTTTGTAACGCTGGGTCCTCACACCGTTGTGGCGTTTGGTCATATGTGCGCCCGGATATTCATAATAGTGATAATAAACCGATTTTCTCCATTGAAGATCCGGGTTTTCCTGAAAGAGGGGGAGCAGGGACTCCCCCTGCATATCCTGAGGTGGTTCCACTCCGGCCAAGGCTAAAAAGGTCGGGGCAAAATCCAGGTTGTTTACGAGGTCGTCACTTACCGAACCTGGAGGGATGACACCCGGCAGACGGGCCAGCAGCGGCATACGCAACGATTCTACATACATGAAGCGCTTGTCGAACCACCCGTGTTCCCCCAGATCGACGCCCTGATCCGAGGTATTGTACTCCAGAGTGTTCTCCTCCAGACCGGATTTCTTCAGATAATCAAGCACACGGCCGATGTTTTCATCCACAGCCGCGATACATCCCAGATAGTCCTGCATGTAGCGTTGGTACTTCCAGCGAACCAGGTCATCCCCTTCCGGTTTTTCACGCTCGAAAGCCTTGATCTTGGGTCCATAGGCCGCTTCCCAGGCTGCTTTTTGTTCTTCATTCAAACGATCCGGTGGAGGCCCCATCTTCAGGTCATACGCCAAACGCATATGGTCACGTAGGGTCATCTCCTGCTCCTTGGCCGCGGCCGAGCGCGTGGCGTAATCGTCAAACAAGGTTGCGGGTTCGGGGAATTCGGTCTCGTCAAATATCGTGAGATGCCGGGCAGCCGGATGCCAGGCACGGTGAGGTGCTTTGTGGTGGAGCATGAGCAAAAAAGGACGGGATTTATCCCGCTTGTTCTCGAGAAACTCCAACGCGATATCCGTAATGAGATCGGTCACATAGCCGGTCACCTGTTTTTTTTCGCCCATCTCGATCAGGTCCGGATTGTAGTAGTGTCCTTGACCCGGCAGAACATTCCAATAATCAAAGCCTGTGGGATCGCTTTTGAGATGCCACTTGCCGATCATGGCCGTTTGGTAGCCCACTTCCTGAAGCAGCTTGGGGAAGGTTTGCTGAGATCCGTCGAAGGAAAGAGCATTGTCTCGGACACCATTGAGGTGGCTGTGTTTTCCAGTTAAGATGACCGCCCGGCTGGGAGCGCAGATACTGTTGGTGCAAAAACAGCTGTCAAATCTCATCCCGGCCCGAGCCAGACGATCGATATTGGGCGTCTGGAGCAGGCGGTTGTCATAAGCACTGATAGCTTGAAAAGCATGATCGTCACTCATGATAAAAAGAATGTTGGGCTTATCCGGCAGTTTTTGTTCGAGTTGTTTGCTGCAGTCGCTAAAAGCCCCGATTAAAACTCCCATCAGTAAAATAGCTAAAAAAACTCGATGTTTCATTTTTGGATCCTTGTTGAATAAAGAGACATAAACCTCCCCATATTAAGAAAGGTTTGAAGAAGGCAAGTCATACCGATTTGAAATTCTTAGTATATCGATTATTTCTGCAGAATTCCAGTTATCTTGTACGGATGTAAGGATCCGCCGTGATGATGCCAGAATTTGTGGATGGCTTCGCTCCAGTCGGATTTTAACGCCAAATTCTTGTAGGTATTTTCATGTATGCATCAATCACGGTTTTATGAATGCTTCCTGTACGGATAGAATATCATCATAGGATGCTAGAGGTTTTCCAAAAGATAACGAGTCAACAGCTCGAATAAATGTCGAGAGGTATTCTCTCCTTCTGAGATGCCGTGCGTCCGGTTGGGATAGGACATCATGGTAAAATATTTATTGTGTTTGATCAGCTCGTTCAGCAAAGCCTCGAAACTCTGGTAGTGGACATTGTCGTCTGCAGTTCCGTGGGCGATGAACAGATTGCCCTTGAGCTGATGGGCGAAAGTGATGGGCGAGCCCAAACGGTAGCCTTCCGCATTGTCATCCGGAAGTCCCATGTAGCGTTCCTGATAGATGGTATCATAATAAAGTTGATTGCTGACAAAAGCGATGGCCATAGCGGTTTTGTAAAGCTCGGGATAACGGAAGATGGCGTTCAAGCTCATCTGCCCGCCCCCACTCCAACCCCAAATGCCTACCCGGTTGGGATCTACATACGGGCGCTCTTTAAGGATAGCCTTGAGGGCCGCAGCTTGATCGGCTGAAGCCAGGATCCCGATCTGGCGGTAGATGCATTTGCGCCACTCGCGGCCGCGGGGAGTTCGGGTGCCGCGATTGTCCACACTCATCACGAGATATCCTTTCTGATTGAGCATCAGATGCCAAAAATAATTTCGCCCGCCCCAGTTGTCCTGCACAGTGCTTCCCGCCGGCTCACCATAAACATGAAGCAGCAGCGGGTAACGTTTGTTGGGATCAAAATCCGGAGGTTTCATGCACCAGGCGTCAAGCTCGATCCCATCCCCAATATCCACGCGGAAAAATTCCACAGGCTGACGTTTGAGTTTTTCCACTTTCGCCCTCAGTTCACTATTACCGGCGAGCGTCCGGACCACCTCATGTCCAGGCAGCCGGATCAATTCGATAACCTGGGGATTCCCTGCTGAGGAATAAGTGTGAAAAGCCCACTTTGCTTCCTGAGATAGCTGATAGCGATGGTTCCCTCCCAGCTCCGCTGGCGTTACTTTTTCCAGGCTGCCGCTGCCATCGAGAGGCACCCTGAAGAGAAAACGCTGTGTGGGATTCTCGGGAGAGGCGATGAAATACAACCATCCTCCCTCTTCGTCAATACGCTGGATGCTGACCACATCATAATCACCTGGAGTCAAACACTTGATATCATCTCCAGAACGGGAGATCAGATAGGCATGATTCCAGCCGTCTCTTTCACTGACCCAAGTAAACCGCCGGCCACCCTCCATCCAGCGCAGGTCATCCACAACTTCCACCCAGGTTTCGTCCTGATCCGTGAACACGTTTTTTGCTTCCCCGGTGTGGACATTCCCCAGCATAAGCCGGTTGGTGTTCTGCAGACGATTGAGGCGCTGAAAGACGACCTCATCAGAGCTGTCCGCCCACTCCAAACGCGCGATATAATAATCCCGGGAATCACCGGGAAAATCAAACCAGCGGGTTGTTCCTCCTGAAGTCGAGACCACCCCGACACGACACGCGGAATTGGGCTGCCCCACTTTGGGATGTTTAAACGTGATGATGCGTGGGTAGAGATCGTCGGTGTTGTTGATCATATGAAATTCTGGGACACCGCTGCTGTCGAATTGCCAGTATGCTATATACTTCCCGTCCGGGCTCCAGCGAAATCCATCCCGGATTCCGAACTCTTCCTCATACACCCAATCCGAGGTGCCGTTAATGATGTCTGCCGAGCCATCATGAGTGAGCTGCAGGATAGTGCGGCTCTTCAAGTCCTCCACAAAGATATTATTCTCCCGGACATAGCCCACGCGGGTTCCATCCGAGTTGAATTTTGCAAACATCAGCGTAGAAGGTTTCGCCTCCCCTCCCAATTGGGTGAGATTGCCCGAGGATATCTCCAAAATCCAATAATCACCTCGTGTATTTCTCCTCCAAACTCGCTTGGTATTGGTGAATATTAAAAGTTTTGCGGCGTCCTGGCTCCAGATATAGTCAGCGATGGTTAAAGGTTTTTCCTGTCCGGAAGGGATCAATTGATCTGCTGGGACGAGAACACTTCTCTCCCCCGATTCGGGATCATAACGTACGATGTCACGCGCTCCCTCCTCATGGGAAGAGGAACGTTCCAGAGTCGTATAGCCTTGTTCTTCCTTAAGCCAGCGAGCCGGGCCGAATCGTTCCCCGGAAAAGTCCTGAGAGCTGAAGATCCGCTCCAAGGTTAGGAGAGAAGGATCTTGTGGAGACGTGTCTTCTCCACTTCCACACGCGATCACCACAATGAGTGCACATAGAGAAAGACCCAAAACAATGTACCCGAGGGATTTTCTGATTGACATTGACATAGACCTCCTTCCTCCACCACTGTTTGTTAAACCTGTATAATTCAGCAAAAAAAGCCCAGACCTCAGCCAGGGCTTTTTGTTTCTACAAATTGTCATTGCGAGGCCCGGGGGGCCGAAGCAACCTCTCCTTATTAAGAGCTCGCTAATTTCTTATATGTCTCATAACGTTCTTTGGCTTCTTTTGCAGCCTGGGCGAACAGGATCTCAGCTTCTTTGGGGTACTGTTGGACAAGGGTTCGGTAGCGGATCTCGTTCTGCAAGAAATCGTGGTACTCCAGCTTGGGCTCACGGGAATCCAGGACCAAGGGATTCTTACCTTCCTTGGCTAGCTCCGGATTGAAGCGGTAGAGGATCCAGTAACCGGTATCCACAGCCAGCTTCTCTTCCTGCTGTGTGTGGCTCATATCGATACCGTGGTTGATACAGGGAGAATAGGCAATGATCAACGAAGGCCCCGGATAGGCTTCCGCTTCCAGAAATGCTTTAAGGCACTGGTTCATGTTGGCTCCCATGGCGATAGCGGCAACATAGACATAGCCATATGTCATGGCCATCATGCCCAGGTCTTTTTTCTTGGTGCGTTTGCCGGCCGAAGCAAATTTGGCCACGGAGCCGGTCGGAGTGGCCTTAGAGGCCTGTCCTCCGGTATTGGAGTAGACTTCCGTGTCCAGCACCAGGACATTCACGTTCCGGTTCATGGCCAACACGTGGTCCAAACCGCCGTAACCGATATCGTAGGCCCAGCCGTCACCACCAATGGACCAAACGCTCTTATCAACGAAATAATCCTGAAGCTCGATGATCTTGGCCACTAAGGGCTTTGTCTTTTCCGAAGCTTGGCTCAGGGCACCCGGAAGCGCTTTTTTGGTCGCGACCGCGGCCTCTTTGGCTTCTGTTTCGACACTTTCCCACAGCTCCAGACTTTCCTTGAGAGCAGCAGTCAGTTCTGGAGTGGTTCCCGCTGCCAGCAGCCGATCAGCGTAGTCGAAAAGCTGGGAACGGTTGGCATCGATCGCCAATCGCATGCCGAATCCGTACTCGGCATTATCTTCAAAGAGGCTGTTGGCCCAGGTCGGCCCTCGTCCCTGTTTGTCTTTGGTATAAGGGATGGTGGGAAAGGTCCCGCCGTAGATCGAAGAACAGCCGGTGGCATTGGCGATGACCATGCGGTCACCAAAAAACTGTGTGGCCAATCGGAGATAAGGCGTCTCCCCACAGCCGGCACAGGCGCCACTGAACTCAAAGTAAGGTCTCAAGAATTGGCTTCCCTTCAAAGTCTCACGTTTGACACCGTCCAGGTCATTGTCGGGCAGAGCTTCAAAAAAGAGAGCCTTTTCGGCCTCACCGGCTTCCCGTTCCTGTTCCAGTGGAACCATTTCCAGGGCCGTGGTCTTGGCCGGGCAGGTATTGGCACAGCTGCCGCATCCCACACAGTCCTCGATGTAGACCTGGATCCGGAACTCGAGGTCGCGCTCATTCTTGGTGGTGGATTTTAGCGTGACAAAAGACTCTGGAGCATTTTCCAGATCCTTGGGGTCGACCTGTTTGGCCCGGATGGTGGCATGGGGACAAACAAAACTACACTGATTGCACTGGATGCAGTTTTCCGGGATCCAATGGGGCACATGAGGCGCTACTCCCCGCTTCTCCAGACAGGTTGTACCTGTGGGGATAACTCCATCGTAGGGCATTTGTGAGACCTTGATATCATCTCCCTTGAAATGCATGATGGGATCGATGATTTCTTTGGCAAAAATCCCGGCGTCATCCGGGATTAATTGAGGCGTTGGAGCGGATTTGGTGATCTTGTCCGGGACAGGGACCTCTTCCAGGGCGGTTGCAGCCTGATCCACCGCCTCCCAGTTCATCTTGACAATATTCTCACCCTTGGAAATAAAGGTCTTCTTGATCGCATCCTTGATGAGCTTTAAGGCTTCCGCTTCCGGAAGGACCTTGGCGAGCTTGAAGGCGGCGGCCTGCATGACCGTGCTGATGCGTTCGCCCAATCCCACTTTTTCCGCGATCTTGAGGGCATCGATATTGTAGACTTTGATCTTCTTTGCGATGATGGTCTTCTGCAGGTCCTCGGTCAGGTTCTCGAAAACCTCATCGGCCGTCCAATTGGAATTGAGGAGAAAGGTCCCGCCTTCGCTTATCCCTTCCAGGATGTCATAGCGTCCTATGTAGGAGGCTTTGTGCAGAGCCACAAAATCCACATGTTTCAGGAGATAGGGGGACTGGATTATTTCCTTGCCGAAACGCAGATGAGAGATGGTGATACCTCCTGATTTTTTGGAGTCGTACTGGAAATATCCCTGAGCGTTGAGCTCGGAGTTGTCACCGATGATCTTGATGGTGTTCTTGTTGGCACCGACAGTTCCGTCCGAGCCATAACCCCAGAAGCGCGCCCTCACGGTCCCTTTGGCCTCTGTGTCCAGTTCCTCACCCAGCGGGATCGATTTTCCCGTGACATCATCTTCGATGCCTACGGTAAAATCATGAGAAGCGGCCGCATCCAGATAATCATAGACCGCCTTCACCATGGTCGGGGTGAATTCCTTGGAGCTTAGACCATAGCGTCCTCCGATGATCTGAACATCTTTATCCTTCAAGGCCACGGCCACATCCAGGTAAAGGGGCTCTCCGATCGCTCCGGGTTCTTTGGTGCGATCAAGCACGGCGATCTTTTTCACACTGTCGGGGATGGCGGCCTTCAGGGCATCGATCGAGAAAGGACGGTAGAGACGGACCTTAACAGCCCCCACCTTTTCGCCCTGTCCACATAGATAATTGACGGTCTCTTCAATGGTCTCGATGGATGATCCCATAGAAATGAGGATCTTTTCCGCATCTGGGGCACCCACATAATCGAAGAGATGGTACTGGCGCCCGATCTTAGCGGCCAGTTTATCCATGTATTCTTGAACGATCTCGGGTGTAGCTTCATAATATTTATTGACCGTTTCTCTGCCCTGAAAATAGACGTCCGGATTCTGGGCCCCGACTTTGGCCATGGGCCGTTCGGGATTCAGCGCCCGGGAACGGAAATCCTCAACGTATTCCATTTCCAACAGCTCACCGATAGTTTCATAGGAAAGCATCTCCACTTTCTGAATCTCATTCGAGGTGCGAAAACCGTCAAAGAATTGGAGAAACGGCACCTTGGACTTTAAGCTGGCCAGATGGGCGACTGTGGCTAAGTCCAAGATCTCTTGAACACTGCCCGAAGCGATGAGAGCAAATCCGGTGTTCCGGGCTGACATCACATCGGAGTGATCACCAAAGATAGAGAGAGATTGACATGCCAGCGAACGGGCGGAGACATGAAAAACCGTGGGCAGCATTTCACCGGCGATTTTGTGCATGTTGGGGAGCATGAGCATAAGCCCCTGCGAGGCGGTAAAGGTTGTGGTCAGCGCCCCGGCTGTAAGGCATCCGTGGACAGCACCAGCGGCTCCTCCCTCCGATTGCATCTCGATGACATTCAGGACCTGTCCAAAGAGGTTTTTCCTCTCTTTCGCGGACCAGGCGTCAGCCAATTCTCCCATTGAGGAAGAAGGTGTGATCGGATAGATAGCAGCAACTTCGCTAAAAGCATATGCAATATGGGTCGCCGCAGTGTTCCCTTCTATGGGCTCGTAGACTTTCTTCATAATTGAACTCCTCTATTTATCTTTTTGGATTTATCTCAGAATTAGGAAGTCGTTATTATAATGCCTATTTGTTAATTTATGATGAATCCTAACTCGTTTTGATCTCTGTTCGTCCTTCCAGTGATTTTTTTATGGTCACCTGGTCGGCAA
The DNA here is from genome assembly GCA_030609975.1 of Acidobacteriota bacterium. Classification (GTDB taxonomy): domain Bacteria; phylum Acidobacteriota; class Aminicenantia; order Aminicenantales; family Aminicenantaceae; genus JAUWSR01. The sequence goes on from JAUWSR010000044.1 coordinate 10,792, forward strand.
AATCGATATCAGAACCAACCGGCAGGCCCAAGGCCAGCCGCGTGATTTTAACACCGGATCCCTGTAGCAGCTTAGCAAGAAAATATGCCGTCGCTTCACCTTCTACCGTAGGATTGGTGGCGATTATGATCTCCTTATAATTGTCCTTTTCGACCCGCGCGATGATCTTGTCTGTTTTTAATTCATCCGGTCCTCTGCCTTTTAAAGGAGAAAGGGCTCCTAAAAGAACGTGATAACGGCCCTGGAAGATCCCGGTTTTCTCGATAGAAGCGATGTTAAAAGGCTCCTCCACGATACACAGGGCGGCTTCCCCGTCGATTTCCTTGGTACAATGAAAACAGGGATCGACGTGGGTCAAGCTGTTGCACACGGAACAGTAGAACACGTTACGTTTTGCATCTAAAATCGCATCGGCGAGCCGGGTGGCATCTTCCAGCGGAAGACCTATCAGGTAAAACGCGATCCGTTGGGCCGACTTGGCCCCGATGCCGGGGATCTTCTTGATCTCCTCGATCAGCCGAGACAAGGGATGGTCTTTTTCCAGCACTAAAAAAGCCCTGGTATCTTGAGTCCGGCTCCCATGGCTCCCATCTTTTGAGAGACCTCGTCATCAACCTTAGCCGCGGCATCATTAAAGGCAGCCACAACCAGATCCTGCAGCATATCCACTTCGGCCGGATCAACGACCTCAGGATCGATCTTGAGAGAGAGCAAGGTTTTGCTGCCGTCCAGAGTGACGGTGACCATTCCTCCCCCACTGGAACCTTCCAGCTGCATCTCAGCCAGTTGTCGCTGGAGATTCTCTTGCATCTCCTGGGCTTGTTTCATCATTTTTTGAATGTTTCCCATGCCTTTCATCTTGTTATCTCCTCTAGTTGCTGAGATCTTTAAAGTCTCCCGCGGCAACTTTTTCTCCTTTTTTGCGTTCGACGGACAGAATCTGGGCCTTGAAGGTTTCCATGAAATTTTTCACCGCAGGATCTTCCAAAGCCTCATCCGCATTTTTGATGTGGACCTTTTCCGTCTTGGTCGATTCGGTCTTAGGTACCTCGTTCTTCACATCTACTCTTTTCTGTGCAGGGGGACGGCTGGGGGTATTTTTCATAGGCTCAACAGGGTTCGTTGTTTCGTTTCCAGACGGGGGCGTTTGTTTTTTGGGAGGGGCGACAGGAGCCGGGCTTGTTTTCTTGCCCCTGAAATTCGAGATCAGTTCTTGTATGGGGATGATTTTTTTGAAATGACAAAGTTTCACCAGCGTGACCTCGAAAAAAAAGCGCGGATGAGAGGTGAATCTTAGCCCCTGTTCCGCCTGTTGCAGTGCATTGAGATAACGCAGGAGCTCTTCAGGTGAGGCTTTAGCAGCCTCTTCCTTGAGCTTCCTGGTGTCCTCATCGCTTAAAGGAAGCAGCCCCCCGGGGGTTTTGACCGATCGCACCAGAAGTAAATTACGAAAATGATGAACGAGCCCTTCATAGAAGAATCTCAAGTCATAGCCGCTCCCGATGACATCTTCGACCAGGGAAAATATCTCAGCCGGCCTTTCCTCTAAAATCGCTGAAGAATACCGGAAAAGGATATCGCGGTTGATCGTACCCAGAATCTCCTGCAGGTCTTCGTCTTTCACCGTTTCCCCGGAAAAAGCTACAGCTTGGTCAAGAAGGCTCTGCGCATCCCGTAGACTCCCCTCTGCCGCAGTCGCTATCAGGTTCAGCCCCAGATCCGTGACAGAGATATTTTCCTGCTTGGCGATTTCTCCGATATGGGTGATAATATCCGCCAACGGAATGCTCTTGAACTCAAAGTGCTGACAGCGTGAGACAACGGTAGCAGGAACTTTGTGAAACTCCGTCGTGGCAAATATAAAAACGGTGCTGGGTGGCGGCTCTTCCAGGGTTTTGAGCAAAGCATTGAAGGCCGATTTCGAAAGCATATGGATCTCATCGATGATGATGACCTTGTACCGGCAGCGGATGGGTTTGTACTGGATAATCTCCTGTAGTGTGCGCACATTTTCAATGCCGGTGTTAGAGGCGCCGTCGATCTCGATAACATCCACGGAACGGTCGTCATTGATCTCCCGGCAGTGATCACAGGTGTTGCACGGAGTGGGAACCGGTCCGTCTTGACAATTGAGAGCTTTGGCCAGGATCCGGGCCGCAGTGGTTTTCCCCACGCCTCTCATCCCGGAAAAGATGTAAGCTTGGGCGACTCGGTCGTTCTTAATGGCATTCTGCAACGTCTGTACGACAGCCTTCTGGCCGATCATTGCCTTGAAGGTCATCGGCCTATACTTGCGGGCAAACACTAAGTAACTCATGTTTTCATTCCGTTGAATTCAGGCTGAGATGCTGAATTCACCTGGTCGGAGATAAATTATTTTAACACAATTCCCCTGGAAATTAAACTTATTCTAACTCTTTAAAGACTTTTTTTATCCGCTTAAACGCCCAATCCAAATCCCGCTTTTTTATAACCAGGGGAGGGACGAAACGGATTACATTTTCGTGTGTTTCCTTGCACAGGAGTCCCTCCTGCGCCAAAGCTTCACAGTAGCGTCGTGCTCCTCCTGCCTCAGGTGTAAGCTCCACTCCCAACAGGAGCCCCCGCCCTCTCACAGTGCGGATATTCCGGATCTTGAGAGAACTGAGTTTTTTCAGAAAATATTCACCTAGTTCGGCGGCATTCTCCACCAGTCCTTCTTCCTGAAGCACACGGATAGCCTCACGCGCAACCGCACTTCCCAAAGGGTTGGCGCTGAATGTCGATCCATGTGAACCGGCTGTAAATAAGCCCAAAATCTCTCTTCGAGAGAGAACCGCAGATATGGGATAAAAGCCCCCACCCAATGATTTTCCGATGACCATTATATCCGGGACCAGGCCTTCATATTCGCAGCTGAACATCTTCCCGGTCCGGCCCAGTCCGGTCTGGATCTCATCTGCAATGAAGAGCACCTCATTCATTTCACACAAAGCTTTGGCCTTTTTCAAAAATCCTGGTGGTGGAAAAAGGACTCCGGCTTCTGCCTGGATGGGTTCCACGATAAAAGCGGTGGTATTCGGAGTGATGGCAGCCTCCAAGGCGGCAAGATCTCCGAAAGGCACGATCACAAAACCAGGAGTGAAAGGGCCGAAATCCTGGCGATAGTGCGGCTCGCTGGAAAAACTGATAATGGTCGTGGTGCGTCCATGAAAATTGTTTTCACAAACGATGATCTCCGCTTGATTCTCCGGGATACCCTTCTCTTGATATCCCCACATGCGCGCCGCCTTTATGGCTGTTTCCACAGCCTCGGCACCGGAGTTCATGGGCAACACCATCTGATAACCAGTAAACGAACAGATTTCTTTGGTCAGCATGGCCCACTGATCGTTACGAAAGGCACGCGAGGTCAACGTGAGCCGCTTGGCCTGTTCGCTCAAAACCTTTTGTATCCGGGGATGGCAGTGTCCCTGGTTCACTGCAGAGTAACCACTTAGAAAATCCAGATATTTGTTGCCCTCGACATCCCACAGCCAAATACCCTTTCCCCGAGTGAGGACCACATCCAGGGGATTGTAATTGGCAGCTCCGTACAAATCCTCGAGGTCTACATAAAACTGACTATCTCTTTCATCCGACATTATATTCAACTCTCCTTCAAACTAAGAAATATATATACCAGATGGTTTTAAAAAAAACCAGATATTCCCTCATCTTAGTTGTTCGGTTGGCAATTTTATGTTATAAGCTACCTTTAATAATATGGTTACGCGAACAAGTGTTCCCCTGTCACAACCATCGACTCCCATCCCTTCCACCAAATCCCTAAAGGAGCAGCTTTATGGATGACATCTTAGCCCAATTGAACATATTCTATGACAATCTGAGCGTTTGGGTTGACGCTACCGCCAGCAACATGTGGACCGTCATGGTCCCCATACTGTTCTTCATCGGACTCTGGTTGACAATCAAAACCGGATTCATCCAATTCAGACGACTTCCGGAAGGAATGAAACTGATCTTCGCCGGTTTCATGGGAAAAAAGATCGGCAAGAAAAAGCTTGAAGGAGATGTCTCCCCCTTCGCAGCACTGTCCACTGCTCTGGCTGCAACCGTGGGCAACGGGAATATTGGAGGTGTGGCCACAGCCCTTTTCACGGGGGGTCCCGGAGCCATCTTCTGGATGTGGATGTGTGGATTTGTGGGCATGGCCACCAAGTATGCTGAAGCCCTTCTGGGCGTTAAGTACCGGGAGAAATATGAAGACGGGTCCATTGCCGGCGGCCCTATGTATTACATCAAAAACGGCTTGCCTTACAAGCGCTTGGCCCGTATCCTGGCGGCGGGTTTTGCTGTATGCGGCGCTTTTGCGGCGCTCTTTGGGACCGGCAACATGATGCAGGCCAACCAGATGGCTCTGGCGTTCGAGAGCGAAGTGGGAGTCCCCAAATACATCGTGGGCATCATCATCTCTTTCGCAGTGGGCCTGGTGATTATCGGCGGGATCAAACGGATCGGGGCCGTGGCTGAAAAGTTGGTCCCAGTTATGATCATCATCTATTTCATCTTCGGATTCATCGTAATATTCTCTCATCTTTCGGAGATTCCCGGTGTTTTTATATTGATCTTCAAAAGTGCCTTCACTCCCCATGCAGCCACGGGAGGCTTCTTGGGGGCGGGGGTTAAACTCGCCATCCAGCATGGCTTCCGCAGAGGTTTGCTCACCAACGAAGCCGGATTGGGAAGCGCTCCCATCGCTCATGCTGCAGCCCAAACGCCTTCACCGGTTCATCAGGGCTTGATAGGCGTGGGTGAGGTGTTTATCGATACCATCATCGTTTGCACTATCACCGCCTTGATCAATCTGTCCTCGGGGATGTGGCAGAGCGGCTTGGACGGGACCGCCATGACGGCCGCAGCTTTTTCCAAATCCGTCCCTGTTATCGGAGGCCTGGTCGTCGCCTTCTCATCGCTGTTGTTCGGATATTCCACCCTGATCGGTTGGTACTATTACGGGGAACAATGCATGAAATACCTGTTCGGTGTCAAAGTCACCTACCCCTATCGCGTGATCTTTGTCACGTTGATATTTATCGGCTCGGTCATTTCCCTCAAGCTGGCGTTTTATATCGGGGATATCGCCAACGCCCTCATGGCCTTTCCCAACCTGATCGGCCTGGCGCTGATGAGCGGGACCATCGGGTTGACAACGCGGGAATTTTTCAAGAAATACCCTAAGATTGAAGATTTCGACGGATAGATCGGAGGTGGCGGAGAGGATGGGATTCGAACCCATGGTACGGGAGTACCGCACACACGCTTTCCAAGCGTGCTCCTTAAGCCACTCGGACACCTCTCCG
>JAUWSR010000178.1 GCA_030609975.1 Acidobacteriota bacterium
TGTACTTTTTCCCCAATGCTTTGGTCATCCTCAAATAGGCTGTGTGAGAGAGCCCGTTAGCGATGGGAAGTGTTGTCGACATGTTGACTGCGATGACTTTGGGATCCCGCTCCTCAACGAATTTCAGCAAGTCCTGTCCCGAGCCAACCATATCATAGAGGCCATCCTGATCCTCGCCGCCCAAGATTACTCTCTCGATCCTGTCGCCACCCCGGTCAGTAAAGAGATAGTAGCCGATCGGTTCCCAGGCTCGATATTCAAACCATCCACCCAAGTCCAGTGCGAGAGGGTCCCTTTTTCCGCTCTCCACAACATGGATCCACATGTCAACATTGTTATCCCGCATCGCACCAGGTAGAACGAGATCCAATTTTTCCTGCCGTATAAGCCTCAACATCTCATATCTTTGTTTCGATTTTTGTGCGTATATATTCAATCCGGCCACTAAAACAATAAAAGTGAAAAATAAAGTCAGCACTCTAATTTTGCTCATAATACAGCCTCCTTTCCTTGATAGAGGTTATTTTAATAAACCCTATATTAACGGACTATACGGATTTCCTTGATCGGTGGATAAGGAAATTCAACTCCACGTTCTGTGACCATTCTATCTATATAAACATATGAGCCATCCGTCAACCATAAATGTCCTCGTTTTGGTTGCTTTGCCGGGCTTAGAAGTTTCCCCGGTTGGTTTCCCAGATCCATAAATAGGGCATTCAGCATGACGCTCGGTTATACGTTCTGATCCCCAATTAGTATTGGTTTGTAATTATCAAGTATGACTTTTGCTAAAGGCATCAAGCTCCTGGTGCAACAGGAGGGGGACGTGCAGGATGGGAAAATCACCAAATCCCTTCTTGCCACTATGGGAATAGAAATTGACGGAATTCTTTACTTAATCTTTGTTCCGGATATTTCCATGCCCATCGTGACGATATTGATATGACAAAGGGCATATTGGCCCTCATCATCCTTCTCAAACCGGATCTCGAATTCCTGTCCGTCTGAGGACACGGCTTTGAATTCAAACTCAGCGCCTTCGACCGGCTCGCAGATGGCAGGATCGCCGTCGCCGGAATCCACCCAGAGCTCACCATCGGTGATGTGAAAATTCAGTATTTGCACATCCCCTCCCATATCGGTCAGGTCGAATTCGTAATCACTCAGGATGGGGGCATATTTTTTCTCAAGGGCAGCGTCAGACTTTTCCTGTTCGGCATAAGAAAAGCCGGACATCAGAAGCGACGGCACCAGACAAATAAGCATCAAAATAACTCGTGTACGTGTGGATAATTTCATATTCACTCCTTATTGAACGCAGGATAACCGATTCTTGAAGTCAAATCAATTTCTGACTGTATTTCACTCTCTGGCGAATCTTAAGCGACCCAACGTTTCCAATAATATCTCCAGTTTTTTCGTCTATTGGAAGTCCGGGAGTGCGGCTTTCCAGCCGGTGTGTAACATTTCGCTCAATCGGTCTACCAGTGCTTCATTACCTTCGCGCACAGCCAGGTTGACTGTTTCATCCGGATCCTGCTCGTGGTCATAGAGCTCCCGTCCGAGCAGTTCATTTTCTGGGGACATCCACTCGGTATAGCGGTAGCGGTCTGTCCGCATGGTGTGGCCCATGACGCCGTTGCGGCGGGAATTGTCCTGTGAGAAGGCTGCCTTTTTCCAGGGTTGGCCGGGATCATTCAGGAGAGGGACCAGACTTGTCCCCTCCAATCCCTCGGGCAGGGGAAGATCACACAGCTCGCAGAGAGTTGGGAAGATATCGACGAACTCTGTAAGAGCGGTGGTGCGCCCTCCCTTAAAGCCTTGGTGGGGAGCAGAGAAGATCAGAGGGGAGTGAGTAGACATTTCGAAGTTTGTCATCTTGCCCCAAACGGAGTTCTCACCCAGGTGCCAGCCATGATCCCCCCAAAGGCAGATGACGGTGTTATCACGCATGCCCAAATGGTCCAACTCGGCAACAATCCGCCCCACCAGTGCGTCAATGTAGCTGGCGCAGGCGAAATACGCCCGGATTATCTCGCGCTGTTTAGACTCGGAAATAGGACCTTCATCCGGCACGTCAATATAGACACGCGGCTCTTCCGGCCAGGGGAAGGCATATTTAGGCGCACCCTCCGGCACAGCCTGATTGTCCGCCAGAGGGATGCTTTCCGGCGGATATAGGTCGAAGTACTTCTTGGGCGCTACAAAAGGCAGATGCGGCCGGATGAATCCCACCGCCAGGAAAAAGGGTTTATCTTTCTGTGCATATTCATTCAGGAGTTCAATCGCCTTGTCCGCGGTTTTGCCGTCGGCCAGTGTGTTATCGGGACAGTCAGGCCCCTCCCAGACGGGACCATGAACCGCCTTACGGCTGGAAAGCTTAAGGACGGTCCCGGTTTCAGGATCTGTTTCAAGGGCATATTTTACCAGGACCTGGCCCCGCGCTTTGGCAGCCTCAATGTCGGCTTCCAATTGAGCCACAATTTTCTCATCGACGTATGCCGGGGCCTTCGGGCGCCAGTGAGGAGAACTCCATGACTGCGGATCATCCAGACCCCCATGGAAGACCTTGCCGAGGCCCTGGGTGTGATAGCCGTTCTGCATGAAGTACTGCGGCAGGGTGACAACATCCGGGATATAGTAACGGAAGTGTGTTTTCAGATCGTAGATACTGGTACTGTCAGGCCGAAGGCCTGTGAGCAGCGAAGCACGTGAGGGATTGCAAACCGCCTGCTGGCAGTAAGCTTGTAGAAATACCGTTCCATGCTCAGCTAGAGTATCGATGTTGGGGGTCACCATGTAAGGTTTATCGTAACAGCCCAACTCCGGCCTCAGATCGTCAATGGCAATGAAAAGGACATTGTAGTGGTCAGGGATTTTTTTCGCTGTAGAAGGCGATTCCGACTTTGAACAGGCGTTGAAAACCAGCGCAAAAGCGATAGCCATGAGTCCAAGAATTAAGAGTTTTCGACGTGAGATTGATGACATGGAACTTCCTCTTTATCTTTCAATTATAGAGGCAAAATCTAATCATGAATAAAAATTGAAGTCAAGTTTTCATCTAGCGAAGTCATCATATATATATATATTTTTTTCTTGTAGTTTTAAAATTAAAAAAATGCTATAATGTTTTTAATCAATAAGGGCTTACTCTCCAAGAGTAGGCCGGTTTCTTTCAGAAGGAAAAATCCATCTGTAAAAGTGGCATCCTTCAGTTTGGGACTTTGAGAATTTTAAAAAGGAGTATGTCACGATGACTAATGGAACAGTAAAATGGTTCAATAGCAGCAAAGGCTTTGGCTTCATCGAACAGACAGATGGCCCGGATGTATTTGTGCATCATTCAGCGATCAATTCAACCGGCTATAAGTCACTCAATGAAGGCGACAAAGTTACTTTTGACATCGAGCAGGGTCCAAAAGGCCCAGCCGCAGCAAGAGTAACTGTAATCTAGTTCGCTATTACTAAGCTATCAAAGGGCGTTCTCTCCAACCATGGGGAGGCGCCCTTTTTTATTGCATTTTTGCGGCTTGGCAAAAGCAAAAATCACTCGTATCTCAAAGAATCCGCAGGATGGGGCAGTTCAGTAATTACATACAATCATGTCTATCAGGTGCAAGTTTTGCTAATATAGTTTCTCATATGGAAATCTGCTTAAAATCATACATATACGGAGGCTAGACGTGAGATCTCTGATAGCACTGCTCCTTATCTTCTTATTTGTTTTCCCCTTAGTAAGTTTGGCCGCCACTGTCCCGATCAAATCCGTCCTTCGTTTAACGCTTAATGAACTTCCAACCCAGGACAGATTTGCCTGTTATTTAGAATTCCATGACTACGAACAGAATGCGATTTTTATCAAATTTGACTTCACAAAAGTGAAAAACCTGATCTATGAAGCTATTCTAGATGAAACCATCCCCAAAGAACTGAAAAAACTGCAGGATATGTGTTTAGAAAATAATCGAGATTATTGGGACGAGATGCTGCTTGAAAATCGTGACGAGATCCCTGAGCTTTCCATAAAACACCTCTTTTTTGCAGTCACGTATAACAGCACAACTAAAGGTTGTATCAACGATATCATCATACTTGACTGGGAAATCGACCAAGCGTTTAAACACAGCTATTCCAAAATCTATTTGAATTCATATGCCAGATTCAGCCGGCTGAGGTGGGTAAGAGAAACCGTCAAATCGATAACCGGCAAGGACTATGTCTATGACGCCGACACCTGCCCGGCTTTCCTGTCCGCAGTCCGAGACATCGGCAAATGCGGGACATCGGGGTTTAACTTTTATGACACGAATCCAAAATACGGCGCAGGGATCGACAATCTCTGCAGTGAATTCGTCTCGTGGTATTACTACAATGAGGGAACGACCTTTGGAAAAAAGGATTTCAAAGACATCCGATCCGCAACGACAATCATCAATCTATTTGCCCGAGTTGACAGAAAATACGAGTACAACAATATCACACAGCAGTTTGAACATCTCCTCACCAAAGAAGAATACCAACCCCAACCGGGCGATTACTTATGGAGAACCAATCAGGGGCATGCAATGATCATCGCCGGCTGGAACGAGGAGACTAATATCGCAGCCGTGATTAACGGTCCTTGGCCGGTCACCCTGCGGACAGTTGAAATCCAAAAGGATGAGGTTTCAAGCGACAAGGAATACTGTATCGGCAGGATGAATGAGATCGTCAAATCGAAAAACGGAAAACAGGCTTATTCTACCAGAACTCGATAAGAAATAGCCCTATTCGTAGCGGATGGAATCCACAGGATCCGAGAGGGCCGCGCGCACGGCTTGGAAGCTCACAGTCAGCAGGGCGATCAGCAGAGCTGAAAGGCCTGCTCCCACGAACACCAGGGGGTTGAGCCGGCTATGGTATGCATAGTTCTGCAGCCACCGGGCCATGACATACCAGGCAGCAGGCCAGGCAACCAGGTTCGCCAACATGACCAGGATCACGAATTCCCTGGAGAGAAGCAGAACGATGCTGGCTGCGGTAGCTCCCAGTACTTTGCGGATGCCGATCTCACGCGTACGCCGCTCTGCCATGAAGGAGGCTAAACCAAGGAGCCCCAAACATGCGATGACGATTGCCAGGGCAGTGAAGGCCCCGAACAGGGTCCCCATCCGCTGCTCAGCGCGGTAGAGCCGGTCGAATTCCTCATCCAGGAAAGCCGGCTCCAGCGGGAACTCAGGGGAAACCTTGTCCCAGGCTTGGCCCAGATGCTTCAGTGCCCCCGGCAGGTCCACGTCACCCAGGCGAACCAGGAGGTAGGTGTACGGCTGGGGCGGACGCAGCCGTATGAATAGGGGCTCGATGCGGGTGTTTATGGACTTGAAGTGAAAATCCTCCACCACACCGATCACGGTCCCGGGATCGTCCCACACGTTCAAGCTTTTACCTACAGGAGATTCCTCCCCCATAATCCTAGCCGCCGCCTCGTTGAGGATATAGGACTGCTTCTCGTCTGTGATGAACTCCCGGGAAAAGGCCCGGCCGTCAATTATCTCCATCTTCATAGTGGCAAAATAATCATGCGTAACCGTGGTATTGTGGATCAGGATCTCGTCGTTGGGATCCTTGGCCTGCCAAGTGACATCGGAAGTGGAATTCAGGATATAAGTGGGCAGCTGATCGGCGGAGGTCACACCCAGAACGGCCGGGTCAGTCAAGGCTTCGAGCTTGAATGCCTCGTAGAATCCGGCGGTCTGGACCCCGAAACGCATGAACACGACCTGCTCACGGTCAAAGCCGAGCTCCTTATTGCGGATAAAATCCAGCTGGCTCTTGACTACAACGCTGGCGATGATGAGGCCAATGGAGAGGGCGAACTGGACGACCACCAGCACACGACGAAAGGTACGCCCCTTAGGGCCTGCGGTAGTTGAAGCTCGGAGAACACGCACCGGACTGAACCCGGATAGGAAGATCGCGGGGTAGATCCCTGCACTAAGTCCAGCCAGTACAGCCATGCCGATCAATCCCAGAAAGAAGGCCCAGCTGCCGCTGACCGATAGCATCATCGACTTGGCCGACAGGTTGTTGAAGGCCGGGAGCAGCAGGGCCACGAATCCCAGCGCCAAAACAAAGGCGATCAGGGCATAGAACACCGACTCGCCCAGGAACTGCCAAAGGATGTCGCTGCGGCGGGCTCCGGTTACCTTGCGCATCCCCACCTCACGAGCTCGGTTCCCAGACCGTGCCGTGGCCAGATTCACAAAGTTTATGCACGCGATGATCAGGACAAAAAGCGCTACCAGGGAGAAGATATAGATATAGCGGATGTCTCCATGTCCGGGCATATCCGCCACATAATCGGAGTGGAGGTGGATACGCTGCAGGGGTTGCAGGTGGAGGGTTGCCGTGGATTCAGGGAGATGTTTGGTGATGAAATCTCGGATCTTCCGGTCTGCCGCGATAGGATCCGCAGCCTCGCTCAGCTCGACGTAGGTGTAGTAGGAGTTGTTGCCCCATTGATCCAGCCGCTGGCCGCCGAACTCGAGGAGCTTGAAGGGCATCACAAAATCGAACTGCAGGTGGGAGTTCACCGGCACATCCCGCATGACACCAGCCACCACCAAATCGAACCTGTTCTCTAAACGTATGACTTTCCCGATCGGGTCCTCGTCACCGAAATACTTCTCGGCCATGGATTCGGAAATCACGAGTGCGTTGAGCTGCTTGAAGACTGTTTCCGGATCTCCGTTGACCAGGGGGAAGCTGAACATGGTGAAGAACGAGGGATCAGCCATGCCCAGCCCGCTCTCATAGAAGCGCTTGTCCCCATAGCGCACCAGGAAGCGCGGAGCATTTGTGAAGCGGCAGGTATCGGCGATCTCGGGAATCTCATCCTTGAGGGCCGGCCCCAGGGGAGCCGCCGTGACCGCCACCGGGAAAAGCTCCCCGCCCCGGTAGGTCTGTTCTTGCACAGCCCGAAAAAGGCGGTCCGACTTGACATGGAACCCGTCGTAGCTCATCTCATCCCGAACCCACATCAAGATCAGAATGCAGCAGGCGATCCCGATCGCCAGGCCTGTGATGTTTATGATGGAATAGCCCTTGTATTTCCTGAGGTTCCGAAACGCGGTCTTAATGTAGCTGAGGAACATCTTTTCCCTCTCCCAATTCGGACTTGTCTTAGGATAGAGTATCTCATCACAAACCGATTTACAAAAATATGAATACCTTTTCCTAAGACGCCTGGAATAATTTCAGGGATAAGTCTGCGATTGGCAATTGACATATATGGGATTGAATGCTACAAAATTGGATATCTCAGAAAGGAGGCTGCTATGCGAATCTCTCATTTTAAGTCTACCCAATTCGGTTTGATTGCGTTAGGTATCTTATTTGCCGCATTTTTACTATTGAGTTATGGCTGTGGAAAAACCACAGAGGAAAAGATCATGTCAAAAGCACCCGTAGCAGAAAAAATCCCCGAGGAATTAACCCTTCTTGGAGACACCCGCATTGACAATTACTATTGGCTGAACCAGCGTGAAGACCCCAAAGTGATAGCTTATTTGGAGGCGGAGAATAAGTATAAAGAAGCCAGAATGAAATCCACAGAAGAGTTGCAGGAGAATCTTTTCGAAGAGATCGTCGCGCGTATCAAAAAGACGGATATGTCCGTACCGTATAAGGATAATGGGTATTTCTACTACACCCGCTATGAGGAAGACGGTGAATATCCGATCTATTTCCGCAAAAAGGGCAGCTTAGAGGTTGAGGAAGAA
>JAUWSR010000065.1 GCA_030609975.1 Acidobacteriota bacterium
AGCGTCAGCGAATCTGAAGAAGTGCGCAAAAACCAGACCTTGGTGATCGTGGAAGCCATGAAAATGGAGAACGAGATAAAAGCCTCCCTGGAAGCTGTTGTGAAGAAAATACATGCGGCGTCCGGAGACCTGGTCGACACGGACACACCCATCATCGAACTCGAACCCATATAAGGGGAGAGTCCCTGCACGTGATCCCTATGGATGCAACGAATCATCAAGAAGCCAAGTTTAACAAAATGAAAATGGACGAGCAGGCGCTGATCCGCAAGGTTCAGAATGGAGACGAAATGGCTTTTGAGGAGATCGTGAGCATCTATAAAAACAAGATCGTCAATTTCCTGTACCAGTTGGTGAGTGATTACGAAAAGGCCACTGAATTGGCGCAGGAAACCTTCCTCCGTGTCTATTTCAAGGCGGACAAATACAAACCTATCGCGCCTTTATCATCTTGGATCTATACAATTGCATCGAATCTGGGAAAAACAGAGTTAAAGAAGATGAGACGTTATTACCAAGTCTCACTGGAAGATGTACAGAACAAGGTTGAGCATGGAGTCATCTCCAGAGAAAATCCGGAAAGTTCCGGACTGGAAAAGAATGTGAGAAAAGCGTTAAATGACCTGCATCCCCGGTACCGCATACCGGTTATTCTGAAAGATGTCGAGGGTTTTACGCAGGAAGAGATCGCGATGATCCTGAAGAAACCTGTCGGCACGATCAAGGCAAGAATCAGCCGCGGTCGCAGTTATCTCAAACGAGAACTTGAGAGTGCCGTAGCATGAGGAATGCCGAAAACATGGTCAGGACCGACCTCCGGGCGGTCCATTTTAGAGGAGTTGTGTGATGGAAGATTTTGAGTTTCTGGGCCGTATGGCCAGGGTCGAGGCCCCCCCGGGATTCGAACAAAGGGTCATAGCGCATCTGAAGACCCGGAAGCAGAAACGGGGGAGAGTCAGGCGCCTTCGCTATTCTTTAGCAACGGCCGCAGCCTCTCTGGTTGTCATCGTGATGGCCGTGAATTTTCTCTATATTCCCCAAAAACAAGGTGAGCAAGCGAGACAGATGGCGGATTTGGAACAGAAGCTGGACCCGATACTCCAGCAACCTGCAAGCTATGATCGCTTCAATACCATCCCCATCACAGAACGATTGAATTATTCGGGGGAAGTGCGTTCTGTCAACCGCCAACAACCGCGGACCATATATATCTTAGAGCAAGTTTCTGACCGCACCGATGCCAAGATCATTTATTAGGAGGTCAGTGCAATTATGAAAAAAAGAAAAATAAGCCTTTGGAGCCTGGTTGCGTATGTTTTCGCATTTGTGTTTTTTATGTCTGGAGCGCCGCAGTCCACATTTGCTGCGGGGGAAAAACTCGAGGCCTTGACCTAGAAGGTCTTTCCTTCGGTTGTCAAGGTCGAAGCGCGCAATGGATGGCGGAAAGTGGCCACGGGTGTGGTGATCTCTAAGGATGGCTACATCGTCACCACCGCCCTGGTATCCCCTCGAGATGAGAAACTTTGTGTGATAACAAATGAGGGGGAAGAGATCGATGCCGAATTTCTGGGTATGGATCCGGAGACCCATTTGGCCTTGATCCGTGCCAAGGAAGGCAAATGGAAACCCATTGAATTGGGAGATCCCCGAGATGTGTCTCCGGGTACAGAGATCGCTGTTGTCAGTTACTCTCCGGAAGAGAAGGCTGCAGTCACCATGGGGATCGTAAGCTCGGTAGCAGCGGAGAGCCTGCGCCTGAATGTCATGGTGATCGCAGGCGCCAGCGGCAGCCCGGTTGTCGATCTCAATGGTCGCATGGTCGGATTGGTACGAGGAGCCTATGGGGGGCAGGCAGTCATCCGTTTAGAGGGTCAAGAACTGATGCGCACCATGACCAGCCGCGTAGAGGCCCCTTCGTCAGGTCTGGCCCTGGCCGTTCCGGTGGATATTGTGGAAAAGGTTTCTTCGGAGATCAAGGAAACCGGCAAAGTACGCAGGGGTTGGCTGGGCATCAGCATGGTCGTAAACGACGATGATGCAGTCGAGATCGTCGTGGTGGAAAAGGATTCACCTGCCGCAAGGTCCGGCCTCGAAGCGGGCGATATTATCCTGGAGATCGAAGGTCAAGAGGTTCAAAGCCGAGAAATGCTGGCCAAAGAGATCCGTAAGCGCGGTCCAGGTGACGAAGTGAGCATTCAAGTTGAGCGGGACGGCAAAGAAGAAAACGTCGATGTGGAATTGGGTGAGTATTCAGAACGGGATATTTGGCAGGAATTCGAAGTGAAATTCCCTGAACTTTTCCAGGTGAAACCGGGAGAGATGCCCAATGTGTTCCGACGCACGCCCGAAGCTCCCGGTATATTCACCTATGTGTATGGTGAGCGCAAATACATCGGAGTGGAGCTGCAGGCTCTGAATCCGGAGTTGGCCGGATTTTTTGGAGTTGAAGATGGCTCCGGACTTCTCATCGCTAAAGTCACTAAAGACGGTCCGGCTGAGAAGGCGGGCCTGAAAGTGGGGGATGTGATCGTCCAAGCCAATGAAAAACCCATGCCGAGCCCGGACAAACTCCAGCGTTTGATCCAGAGCCTGGAGACTGGCGATAAGATCAAACTGGAGGTCATCCGCAACAAGAAAAGGAAAAAAATTGAAGTCGAGGTGGGAGAAGACGAACGTAGAGGCAGGCGTTTTGTTCCGGAGGCATGGGATCAAGCGAAAGCCTGGAAAGAATATGATTCCCAGCTTAAATCTCGGTATAAAAACTGGGTGGATGAGTACAAGCAGCGGAACTATGAAAATCAAAAGAAATACCAAGATGCTGTCAAAAAATACAGCGACACATTAAAGCTGTACCAACAAAAAAAGCAGCAGGATACAAGGAAAACACTCAATTCTATTTATGTGCGGTATCGGTGCATAAAAGTGTAAACTTGCTTTTGTGCCCATTTTCACTGGGGGCGGGATAATCTCGCCCCCCTTTTTTCCTGACCTGTTCACAAAAAAAGTCGATGTTTATTGTAATCCAATATTATAAGAATTTCCTGTTTGTTTTTTGAGTAGCATCCTGACCTTTCCGTTAACTGAATCCTTTTTTTATTCTTAATCGACTTTTTTTGCCCTTCGGGCGAGCCGATCTCACCCCATATACTTCGTTACGGTGGATTCGCAGTGGTACACCACGGCTTCATCCACCATGCCTCATATCTGGGGCAACCTCAGCTCGTCAATAATCCAGACTAATCTAGCTTTAGCCACTTTTTTTTAAAGAATTCAAACTCTTCAGGGGAAAGGGGAGGTTTCGTGTAATTCGGATTGGCGGCCCGTTGTTTCAGGGCCTCGTATAAGATGATGCCGACGGATACGGAAAGGTTCAGACTTTGGGCCATCCCGAACATGGGGATCTTGATCACGTGATCTGATAGTGATAAGGCCTCCTGAGAGATTCCGTCGGATTCATTTCCGAAAACGATGGCGATAGGCTGAGCATAGTTCACTTCAGTGAAATCAACGGTACCCTCACTGAGGTGAGTGGCTGCGATCTTAAATCCCTTGTTTTTAAGATGTTCGAGACATTGTGTGGTTGAAGTATAGTGGGTGAGATCGAGCCATTTTTCAGCCCGGGTGGAGATAGCTTCATTGACCGGGAATATCTCAGGCTCGGCATAGATGATATCGACATGCAGGATGCCGGCGGCGTCACAGGTCCTGGCTACAGCGCTGGCGTTATGGGTATTCGTGACTTCTTCCAGGACAACCCTGAGGTCCGGCTGGCGCTGCGAGAGCACGTGCTCGACTCTCTCGATTCTCTTTTTTGTCGGCATGCTACCTAACCTGAACTATTCATAAATTTGGCCGACACCGAGATATGTTTTCATTTATTTTAAAATAAAATGATCTTTAGGATTATGAGCCCCCAGAAGATCAGCGAGGCGTAGAGGGCTCGGAATTCTTTGTTTTTTTTGTAATACACCCAACTGAAAACCCGGGGAGGAGCTTGGGAATAGCTCCTGCCTGTGGGTAAGAGGAGCGGGACCTGATTGGCGTACTCCTGATACTGTTCGGGAAAGAGTTCATGCATTTTTCCCCGTTCCCTCACAATAATGGCCGGGTAAAAAATTAAAAAATACAGTGCGATCACGGCCAGCACCCACCACGATCGGGCCGAGGCCACCACGCCCAGCCCCATGAGAATATTTCCCAAATACAACGGGTTCCGGGTGTAGCGGTAAGGGCCGGATGTGGTTAGCTCCACTTCTTTTTTAAGATGGCCGCTGGACCAGGCTCTGAGGAGCATCCCCAGCAGATAGAAACCCAGTCCGGATAAAAGAGAGTAAAAATTTGGTTTTGCAAGGAGAATCGTCAACAGGACACAGGGGAGTCCGGCTCGCACTCTCCAGCGATTCAGGACTTGCACCACTCGACTCATCTAGGCCTCTCCCTCCAATCTTTGCAGACAGAGTTTGACCACGTCCTCAGGCTCTATCCCATCGAGACATTTTAGGTCAGGGCAGTCTCTTTTGTAACAGTAGCTGCAGTCGATCTCACAAAAAGCCACTCCGTCCTTATCGGAAAAGGGTCCGTTACGGTTCGGATTGGTTGGACCAAAAATCGCCACCACAGGCCGGGCTAGGGCACAAGCTGCCTGAAGGGCAAAGGTGTCACCGCTGACGAGCAGGTCTGCTGCCTGCAGCAGCGCCATAACTTCTTTTAGGTTCATAAAAGGAGCCACTACTGCTGAACTGTTTTGTGCAATGTCCAGGGCTAAGGCCTTTTCTTCGTCGGTCCCCCAGAGTAGGAACAGGAAAATATCGGTTTGGGGCATTTTTTTTACAAACGCCTTCCATTTTTCAGCCGACCAGCGCTTGGTCTTCCATGCGGCGCCGACATTGGCCACAATGAGTTTTTTTTGGGCAGTGTATCCCAGGGGGAGCAGTTTTTCTTTTACGTAGGTCGTTAATCCTCCGGGTATTCTCAACGGAAAAACGATCTTATCCTGCTGAATTCCCAGTATCTTCAGCAGTTTTAGATTCTTGTGGATGACATGGATCTTTTCTGAGATGGGTTCTGTCTGATCTGTATAGAAATATCTGGCGAGGGGCTCCCTGAGGTTTTCGTGATGGAATCCGAGCCGGCGCCGGGAATGTGAGAGGCGGGCAAAATAGGCGGATTTTATCAGGCCTTGAAAGTCGAGCGCGGTCTGATCTTTGGAGCGAATCTCCTTCTTTATGCGGCCGATCTCCTTGCGGAAATTGGAGGAGTGCCACTTCCAGCGCTTGCTCCGGACCTCAATGACCTTATCGATACCAGGCACAAGATCCAGGATCTCGTGTCCTTTTTCCTCAACGAGCCATGATATTTCTGCGTCCATAAAGGCGGTACGCAGGGCAGAAAAGGCGGGAAGGGTATGGATAATATCTCCCAGGGAGCTGAGTCGGATGATCAGGAATCTATTCATCTTGTATTTTGTCGGCTATCTCACGGATAAGGTCCGAGGTGTTACGTACCTTGGGCCCTCCGGCGATGGCTACCCGGCCGCCGTAGGATTTGACTGTATCTTTTTCGGGCACTGTCTCTTCAGTGTAGTCTGAGCCCTTGATGTGAATATGGGGTTTCAGTTCCAACAGGACGCGGTCCACTTTGTCTTCTTCGAATAAGGTTACGTAGTCTACGACCCAGAAGGCAGCGATGATCTCCAGACGCTGCTCCTGGCTCAAAATAGGCCGGCCCGGACCTTTAAGCCTGCGTACGGAGGCATCGGAATTGAGAGCCACTACCAGGACATCTCCTCTTTCTTTGGCTCCCGCCAAATAACGGATATGCCCCACATGGATCAGGTCAAAACAGCCATTGGCTAAGATGATGGACTTACCCCCGGCTTTTTCTTCCTGGATGACGGGAGCTAACGCTGGGAGAGAAAAATATTTATTCAAGGTTCAGAAACGATCGCCTCCCTGAGTTCTTGCGGAGAAACCGTGGCGGTGCCTTTTTTCATGACCACGATCCCTCCGGCATAGTTTGCCAGTCTGGCTGCGTCCTGAAAGGAAGCGCCTACAGCCAGGGCCAGCGTAAAAACGCTGATCACGGTGTCACCCGCTCCGGTGACATCCACGATATGTGTTGAACCAAAGACCGGGAGGGATAGGGGCGTTTTGCCCTTTTGGAAAAGCACCATCCCTTTTGAGCCGCGAGTCAACAGCACAGCTTTGGATGCGGTTGCTTTCAGCAGCATTTTTCCGAGCTCTTTGATCTGATTGTCGTTTTCCGGCAGCTCTGTTTGGAGAGCAGCCTCGACTTCGGGTTCATTGGGCGTTGAAACCGTCGTGCCTTTGAAGCTGAGTAGTCGGAAGCGCGAGTCGAGAGACACCGGGATCCCCCGTTCATTAAATTCCGGGAGGATCTGCGTGTAGATATCCTCTTTGACACTGGAATAATTATAGTCGGATATGATGAGGGCATCCGCCTGTTTTTTGATCGTTTTTAAAGATGTCAACAGCAGCTTGTTTAATGCGGCTGTTTCTGGGACATTTGCCTCTTTATCGATCCGTAAGATCTGCTGTTTGCGTGTATTTTCCTCACCGGCCAGGATTCGGGTTTTCATAGGTGTGTTGAAAGATTTTTCTGTAAGGAGAAATTCCTGAGAGATCTTTTGCTTCCTCACCAAGCTGATAATTTTCCGACCGGCCGTATCCTGCCCCACCACGCCCACGGGGATGGGATCTGCTCCCAAGGCTTTTAGGTTGAGAAGAGAATTTCCCGCTCCTCCCAATAAAAACTCATGGCTGCGGTAGGAGAGGATAAGCACGGGGGCTTCACGGGAGATGCGACGTGTGGTTCCGAAAAGATATTCGTCCAGGATGAAATCGCCCCAGACTGCGACTTTTTTGCCAGCGAAGCTGTCTATCTGTGCCAGGAGTCTGTTTTTTTCTTTATTCACGGAACTGTTGCCAAGATTATAATCAGAAACCCCTAAAAAAATCAATCAATTGGGGACGGTCCTCTTTTCCTTCGGGGACGGTTCTATTTTTTTTAGGCAAAAAATAGAACCGTCCCCATCTGTCATTGATTAATGAAAATGATTCCATTAGAGTGTGATTGGTGAAAATATGAAGCCGATCGACAGGAGGTTTATGGGATGAATCACTCAAATAAGGATCGTAATCTCATATGTTTTATGATCGTTATGGGGATGCTTATATTTCCTTCCTTGGCTATGGCACAGTCAGTGGATATAGACGAGCTTCTCCCCGCGTTGGAAGAGGCCGTGGCGCAGATGATGGACGAAGGCAAGGTGCCATCGGCTGCGATCGCTCTGGTAAAGGGGGATAAGATCGTGTGGAGCGGGGGATTCGGATATTCCAATCTGTGGGCCAAAACCCCGGCAAAAGCCAATACGGTCTATCTGATCGGTTCGACCTTCAAAACCATGTCGACTTATGCTCTGCTTCAGCAGATGGAAAAGAAACTTTTTGTATTGGATGACCCGGTCAGTAGATATTTAAAGGATTTTCAAATTAATGGTGATACATCTGATAATCCTGTCACCTTCCGGCACCTCCTCACTCACACCTCCGGGCTTCCCGCTGATTTCGGCCCCCACAATGTTTGGGGACCGACCGTTCCCCCCAAGCTCGAAGACTATTTAAAAAGATCGCTGAAACTGGCCGATCCACCCCTGACCAAAGTTGTGTATTCCAATATGGCCTATACCCTGATCGCTTATTTATTGGAGGAATTTTCGGATGTTTCCTTTAAGCGCTATATGCAGAAAAATATTTTTGACGTGTTAGGGATGAAAGATACGGCATTTGCCCCGCGCCCGGACATGGAGGAGCGTCTGGCGATGCCGTATTTAGTGAACCCAAAAAGCGGCGAGCATGTGCCTGCCCAGCGCGTCAAGGCCAATGTCTGGCCCGCAGGGATCGTCTACGGTACCGTTCTCGACCAGGCGAAGTGGTTGATTGCTAATCTCAACCGCGGTGTCTACAAAGACCATCGGTTAATTGAAGAAGCTACTTTTCAGATTTTGATGACTCGGCAGTATGATCAATTTAAGGGGCCGCTCGCTCGAGGCTGGTTGAATGAGACCACAGGTTATGGATTGACATGGTGGATATCCCAGGAGGATGGGGATACGCTCTTCGCTCACAGCGGCAGTGTTGACGGCTACACGGCTTTCCTGGCGGGGAATCTGGATAAAAAGACAGGTTTTGCCGTACTGACCAACGGACAGCGCGCTCACCCGCATCTCTACAAGTTGGCGATCACAGCCCTCGACCTCCTCGAAACAAAATAAATCGGAACGGGTAATAAATAGTTACCCATTACCCTGAATAGATCAGGTTATTTGGGGATGAGTTCGATGACGGCTTCCATATGGGGAGTTTGGGGGAACATGTCGAAGAGGGCGGCGCTTTTAATCTCGTAACGTGTTAGCTCACTCAGATCATGAGCCAGGTGCTTGGGATTGCACGAGACATAAAACAGCGCTTCGGGGGTTAGCTCGGACAATCTCTGCAGAGCTTTGGGGTGGATGCCACTACGTGGCGGATCGATGATAATGAAGAGGGGAGAAGGGATATCGATGTCTTTGAGCCGTTTGGCGTCCAAGACCGTGTTTTTGATGTTTGTTATTTCGTTCTCTGCGATATTTACCTCTGCAGCTTTTACCGCTGGTTCATAGTTCTCGATGAGGGTTACCTCTTTGAATTTTCCCGCATTGAGAATACCGAAAGTACCTACACCACCATACAGGTCAAAAAGATGGGCATTTTGCGTTTCGTACTGCGACAACCGGTCTTGACAATAGGTGTGGACTGTTTGCGCCATATCATGGTTGACCTGAAAAAATCCCTGCACCGGAAAACGGAATCTGCTGTCTAGATAGTTTTCTCTGAGAGTATCTTTGCCTTTGACGACCTCATAGTCTTCCGAGATACTTACATTGCGGTTGTAGGGGACATAGGTGATGATGACATTGTTGGCCGAGCTAACCTGGGCGTAAGTCTTGACCTTTTCAACCGCCCGGTCGAGTTTGCGGTCGTTTTTGTTGAGTGCGATCGATACCGAGGAATCTCCCGGTGGAGTCCGCAAAACGGCATAACAGAAGGCCCCAAATCGTCTTTTTACATCGAAATAAAACACTCCTGCAAAGTCCTTCCGGACCTCTTTGAGAAGCTTATTCAACACGGGACTGGAGATAACGCATTCTTCGATGTTGACGAACTTGTGAAATATACCTCGCTCCCGCAAGCCTAATCCCTCGGAGTGGAAGGCAAAATCCATTCGGTTGCGATAATAGTATTCCTCTCCCGAGAAAACCTGAATGTCGTCATAGCGGATGGCCTCTTTTAAGATCCCAAGCTTGTCTTTCAGTTGCTGCTCATAGCCAATATCTTGATAGGAACATCCGCCACAGCTTCCGAAGTAAGGGCAAAGTGGTTTTGTCATTGGATTCTCTTAGATGATGTACTTGATATCCGTGAGTTTGTTTATGCGGGACGCCGATCGCACCAGTATACGATGATTGTCCGAGATGTGATCCGAATGATAATGGGTTAAGTCTTTTCCGTAGGCGCAGAAAACGGCACGCATTCCTAGTTTCTGTGCCGGCCGGATATCCTGTATGGGATTGTCACCCACGGAGAAGGAAAAGTAGACCTCTCCCCCCAGTTCCTGCATCCCCTTTTCAAAATGTTTGCCTTCGGACTTGAGAGCCTCCACATCAGAGCTGGAAATTGTGAGATCGAAAAGTGTCCCTATTCCGGCATGCGCCACTCTCAACTCGATGACTTTGCGCACAGCATTGGTGGCTAAGATGTTTTTATAGCCTTTCCCCCGAGAGTAACGAAGGATCTCCACAGCTCCCGGTACCAGTTTGAGCTTTGCCAGATTGGTTTCCTGGCAATATTTCCAGTCGATGTCCAGTTCTTCACAGTGAGTCACATAATCATGCCAATGCCAGGTGTTTTCGAGTTTTTTGAGGTGGCCCTGATAAACATTTACGGCTGCATCAAAGTCAATGCCGCGTTGTTTTGCGATCTCTTCTTCCAGGGTGGTGCAGACAGCTTTGTCCAGTTCGGCTTCGTCAGCCAATGTCCCGGTCCAATCCCAGAAGATGAGCTTTGACATTAGGTTTTTGTCCTCCGACTAAAATTAAGAATTATCATTTTACCGGAATAGTCCGCTAACCTCAATTGTATATATGGTAGGAATAATAACAGACCAGGTAACCAATAAGAGATATCGGTCGTATATATTGATAAGGATCGATGGTAAAGGATCCGTTCAAAAGGCAGAAATAGGAGTGCACTTGTGAGATATTTTAGCGTGCAGCGGAATCTATTCGTTTTCTTGTTCATATTCTTAACTCTAGCGATATTGAGTTGGGGGCAGGTCGCAAAGCCCCAAAACCAGGCACAAACGGAGCAGGAAACTCAAGAAGCTGTGGATGAGCTGAAAAAGGACGCACCCAGAGTCTATATCGATTGCACTCGCTGCGACCAGGATTACATCCGGACTGAGATTAATTTTGTGAACTATGTCCGGGACCGGCAAGATGCAGATATCCATGTATTGATCACAACGCAGCGCACCGGAGCCGGAGGTTTAGAGTATACCATCGCTTTTATCGGACTGAAAGCTTATGAGGATTTTCAAAACACCTTGAAGTATATAAGTGGCGCTACGGATACCGAAGAAGAGATTAGAAAGGGAATGGCAAAAGTCCTGAAAATGGGATTGGTCGCGGCTGCGGCCCGCACTTCCATCGGTGAAAGTATTGATGTCTCTTTCAAAGAGAAAGAATCCACCAAACCCACAGCCGTAGAGGACAAGTGGAATTTCTGGGTATTCAACCTGGGAGTTAATAGCTTTTTGATGGGGCAACAAAGTACAAAGTTCGCCAACTTTTCTGGCAATGCCTCTGCCAATCGAGTCACCCTCGAGTCGAAACTGCGATTAGGCATCAACGCGGATTGGGACGAGCAGAAATTCAGCTATGGTGAGGATACCATTACGAGTAGGTCTGACAGTCGAAGCTTCAGCGGTATGTATGTAAAAAGCCTGAGCGAGCACTGGTCGATCGGCGGCTGGGTGGATGCCATTCATTCGACCTACCGCAACACGGATCTGTCTGTCACACCCTCTCCTGCCATCGAGTTCAATGTCTTCCCTTATTCCATGAGCACTCGCCGCCAGTTTCGTTTCCTTTACCGCTTGAATTGGTCCTATGTGCATTATCTCGAAGAGACAATCTATGACAAAACCAAGGAAACTCTGTGGAGTCAGTCTTTGACCGCAACCTTGGAGTTGATCGAACCTTGGGGAACGGTGTCCACCTCGGTCTCAGGCTCCCATTACTTTCACGATCCCACTAAATATCAGGTGAATGTCTTTGGGAGACTTTCTATCCGTATCATAAAGGGACTGCGGCTCAGTGTATTTGGAAGCTACGGCCGGATCAACGACCAGCTGAATCTGGCCAAGGGCGATCTTTCCATCGATGAGGTCTTGTTACGCCGGAAAGAACTGGAAACGAACTACAGCTATTTCATGTCTTTCGGCTTGAACTATTCTTTTGGTTCCATTTTCAGCAATGTTGTAAACCCGAGATTCGGAAGCGGTGGCAGAGGGATTATTCGCTTTTTCTAGCCTTCAGTTAATTTTCGGTTAATTATTTTCAACTTTCTTCCCTTTTAGACGAATATATATTACTATACGTTGTTTTATCTTGGCATTTGACAAGAATCCACCTGGAGATATAGATGATAAGCCGTCAGACTCTAATCCCCGTTTTGGTGCTACTTATTTCTGTTAACATCTGTGGCTACAGCCTTGGAGAAGAAGACGATAATAAAGCCGAGCTGCAGGACCTGAAGAACCAGGCACCTACGATCTTCTTAGATTGCTGGCGCTGTGACAAAGATTTTATCCGTACCGAGATCACCTATGTAAACTATGTTCGTAACCGTGAGGATGCCGATATCCATATCCTGGTTACAGAGGAGAGGACGGGAAGCGGCGGTCGGGAATATACTTTGGAGTTTATCGGTCAGAATAAATTCGAGGGAATGGACAACCAGGTTGTTTACTCCACTTCAGGAACGGACACGCGTGATGAGTCACGCAAGGCCATGGTGGAAGCTATTCAGAAGGGTTTGTTTCCTTACCTCATGAAAACCCCACTTGCCGAGTATCTGACGGTTGGATTCAAACAAAAGTTGGCTCCTACGGCGGTTGACGACAAGTGGGATTTTTGGGTCTTTTACATCAGCGGAAATGCCCGTTTCAGCGGCGAAGAATCCCGGAACTATCGGCAGATCCGAGGCAATCTTTCTGCCAACCGTGTGACTCCGGAATGGAAATTCCGTGCGGGGCTTTCCGGAAATTTCGACGAAAGCAAGTTCGATTACGACGGAGAACACATCACCAGCAAAGCTGACAGTCGCAATGTCTACAGTACTCTGGTAAAGAGCCTGGGTGATCACTGGTCGGCAGGAGGCTGGGTGGGTTGGGGGCATACGACATACCGCAATAAAGACTCGGAGTTCTATGTGGCCCCTGCTATCGAGTATAATTTTTTCCCCTATTATGAATCCACGCGCCGGCAACTGCGCTGCCTCTATCGTATCGGTTTAACCCATGTGGAATATATCGAAGAGACCATTTACGACAAAACCCAGGAGTGGCTCTCCAGTCAGTCTTTAGCGGTCATACTCGAGGTTAGAGAGCCCTGGGGGAATGCTTCGACCTCTCTGGAAGGATCTCATTATTTCCACGATGCCAGCATGAATCGAGTGGAGTTGGATGGCTACCTGAGTGTCCGCCTGGTACGTGGCCTCTCGGTGTCGATAAACGGCGAGTATTCCCGTATCCACAACCAATTGAACCTGCCCAAGGGAGATGCCAGTATTGACGAGATCCTGCTCCGCCGCAAGGAACTGGCCACAAATTATGAATATTCCTTGTCTGTGGGATTGAGCTACACCTTCGGATCTATTTTCAGCAACGTGGTAAATCCCCGCTTTGGTCGTTGACTTTCCCCGAATGAAATAATATATTTCCTCTACCCATGGGGAAATTTAGCTTGAAGGATGTGAATATCATGAGAAAAATTTCAGGTGTGAGTCTTGCTGTTCTGCTGTTCCTGATGCTCAGCCTATCGGTCTCAGCAGGCCATTCCAGCAACAAAGCCGAAGCGACGGATTCCGCCCGGGTCTTATCGGCCCTGGATACCCTGAGGCTGAACTCGGTGGCGAGCCCGCAGCTTTCCCCGGATGGCAAGTGTGTACTTTTTACTTTTGCCCAGAAAGATATGCAGGACAAGGATTATAAAAGTTCTACACAGATATGGCGCGTGGGCGTGGATGGCAGCAGCCGCCAAGCGATGACGTATGCTGAGCAAAATTCGACGTCTCCTGCCTGGTTTCCCTCAGGAAAGCTATTTGCATTTCTGCGTTCTAGCGAACAGAAAAAGAGC
>JAUWSR010000015.1 GCA_030609975.1 Acidobacteriota bacterium
ATGATGGGTCCCATGGGTACGGGTTTTTTGTATGTGAAAAAAGATAAGATCAAGAAAATCTGGCCCTTATTCCCTGGTCCTGCACCGGATGGCGACAATATCCGTAAATTCGAGCATGTGGGAACCCAGCCCGAGGCTCTCAAACTTGCAGTCGGGGAAGCTTTGGCCTTTCATCACGGGATCGGACCGGAAAGAAAAGAAGCGCGTTTACGCTATCTTCGGGACTATTGGGCAAAAAACTTGGACAAGCTTCCGGGAGTCAAGGTCCTCACTTCCTTCGCTCCGGAGCAGTCCTGTGGGATCGCGACCTACAAAGTGGAAGGCATGGATATGGGAAAACTGGGCCAAACTCTGCTTGATAAACACAAGATCATCACCACCACTATGACGATCCCGGCGTCGGACGGATCGGAAGCAGGCGTGATTGGAATGCGGGTGACACCCAGTGTATATACGACCTTGAGGGAATTGGACATTTTTATTGAAGCGGTTACGTTTTATGTTAAAAATGGTCTTCCAGCCTAGTTCCTTCATTTAAACGTAATGAGCAGATATGAAATGGATGTCATCCGTGAAAACGGAAATGTCAAAGTGATTTACCGGAAGAACAATGTAAATATTTGATATTGTTTGTGTTGAAACAAGTATCGACATTGGGATAGTGCAGGTTAGTTTACTCCAAGCTTAGCATTGATTTAACCAGCAAATATGCTTAAAGTAATAGGGAGAGGTTGACGTTGAAGAAAAAAAGAGATCTAGTCTGTCTTCTGGTCTTGCTGCTGGTGCTGGGCGGATCTTTTTCTCTTATCGCTGAGATCTCCTATCCCTGGAAGGAGGTGTATATCGGAGCTTTGGATAGCCAGGGGTGGGCCGGATTGGTTGTCGCGCCTCACCGAGACAGCGCTTTCGCTTTTCGTGTGCGAATCCGCAGGGAAGATCAGGTCGCCGATGGAACGGATTTTGTCTACCTGGTTTCTGAGGTGGGTCCGCATTCACCGGACGGGCGTTACGCCCGCATGAAATTCGACCTATCGCTTCCGTTTGGACGCGGCAGAGAAACCCCCATCCTAAAAAAACCTGCCTCAAAATCCAATATTTTAACAGTGGAGTGGTCACGTCAAGATGAATGGACCGTCGTGGGAAAGATCCGAGCGCCCAAAGATATCGAAGTTCAGCTGGTGCATTATTTTCCTTGGGAATATCGGGGGAAATACCAGCTCCTCTCCGATGGACAGATTCAAGGGGAAAGCCTTTCGCGGCGAAACTTTTTTTATCTTTTTTGGACCAGCCAACCAGGGGAGATTAGCGCTGATTCTCCAGAGGATGAGATGAGCCTGTCTTTTTCTACAGAAAAACGCAGGGAGATTTATTTTGTCGTCGGAGTGGGCGAAGACCAGCGAATACTTGCCAATCGAATCTATCGCTATAAAAACGAGAAAACGATCGACACTTTCTTAACCGAAGAAGCCCGCCTCTACAATAAAAAACGGGTTCGCGTCAAAGGCCTTTACACGGGTGTGGCTGAGGCCGTGACCAACAATCTGCACTGGACCAGCCTCTACCAACCCGGAGAACACAGATTTTATGTACCCCCAGGCAGGCGATTTGTCGCTTCTCAGGGTCAGGATATCGGAGAAAAATGGGCTGTGTTTGAATGGAGTTCGTTCTTAAATGCCCTGGCCCTGACGGTGGAGAGTACTCGGCATGCAACGGATGTTGTCCGGTCCGTGTTGGGTACGCAATATCCCAATGGAAATATCCCCCATTGGCGAAGCGGAGTCAGCGGAACTCCCGACCGCTCGCAGCCTCCCATTGGTTCATATGTCGTCTACAAACTCTTCCAGAAAACAGGCGACATGGATCTGCTGCGCTTTTCTTTTTCTTATCTAACCAAGTGGCATGCTTTTTGGAAAACACTTAAATCCAATGGGCGTCCTCGTCGCGATGGCAACAGTGATGGGCTCTTGGAGTGGGGTTCGGATGTGGAATTGGTGAATTCCGGCCCGGATTCAGACGAAAATGTAACAGGGAAGCAGCGAGCCCGGTGGGAATCCGGCCAATTCGATCTGCCCACTTGGGACTTGGCCGGTTATTCCCCCGAGACCGGTACTTTGACCATGAATTGCCTTGACTTAAACTGCCTGTATGCCCTTGATGCGTGGTGTCTAGCACAGATTGCCAGTGTCCTGGATTATCAAAAGGACCAGCGTATCTACCTCTCAGAATATGAAGAATTGCGGACCTTGATTAATGATAATTTCTGGGACAGCCGGGAAGGATTCTATTTCGATAAACATTGGGATGGTCATTTTGCGCGTAGGTGGGCTGCCTCGAATTTCTATCCCCTGATAGCACGGATCCCTGACCATGAACGTGCGATGCGGATGGTGAGACATCTCTTGGATGAAGATAAATATTGGGGTGATTTTGTGCTGCCCACTATCTCGCGTGATGATGCTGACTTTAAACTGCAGGAGGTTTGGAAGGGGGCTATCAATCCTTCCACAAATTATCTGGTCTATCAGGGGCTCAAGGCTTATGGATTTGATGCGGAAGCTTATGAATTCGCGAGAAAAAGCGCTGAAGTCTTTTTGCGAAGCTGGGATAATTTCCAGCTCTGTCCGGAGCTTTATGATGCGCGCACGGGTGAGGCCAGGGGCTACCGCTATCAGAGTTGGGGGACTTTGTTTGCCCTGATCGCTCTGGAAGAATATATCGATTTTACTCCTTGGGAATACTTCCGATTCGGCATGCTGCAACCGGAAGATGAAGGTGAACTGCTAAGGGTTGCGCTTCAAGGCCGGCACTATGATATTAAGGTCAATTCAAGAGAGATCAAGCTGAAGGAAGAAGGCCGGGAGATCATTCGGACCAACGGGGGAGCGGTTATCCGTCGTTTCCTCTATTCGGAAGGTGAAGTGTCCTTTGAGATGATGGCATTGGTCAAGCGTAAGGTGAAGATCCGTTTCCTCAGTAAGGGGAAATACCAATTTTTCTTGGACAATAATCTGAAAAGGATCTTTGCTGGAGATTCCGTTGAGCTTGAGGTGCCGGAAGGCAATCACTCCGTTCTCATTCTATTGATAGAAAAAGAACGATAAATTCAAGACCATGGAAACACTGATCGTTGCAAAAACAACCGCCTCTATGCAGGATCTGAACCTGGCCTTGGAAGGCCTGGGGTATGGAGTGCTCTGTGCCGATACCGAGGAGCAAGCTCTCCGGATCCTGGAGGATCATAAAGAACTTCGCATGGTTTTCGTAGACAGCAGCTTGGATGAAAATAGAGGCGTATTTTTCTGCCAGAAAGCGAAGGCTGTCAGTTCACAGCGATATATCTATGTCATTATGGTGTGCGAACAGCATGAAAGAGAAGAGGCGTTACGATGTTTGGATCTTGGAGGAGATGATTGTCTCAGTCGGCCGTTTGCAGTCGACACGCTACAAGTCAGGTTAAAAGCGGGGGGCAAGATCATCCACTTGAATGAAAAACTGCGAGCTGCCAATGAGGTTATGCAGAACGACCTGCTTTCAGGACGAGAAGTCCAAGAGAGCATGATTCCGGTCAGTTTTCCCGATATCCCGAATATGGAGATCGCCGCACGTTTTATCCCCAGTGCGTTTGTTTCAGGTGATATATATAATATTTTCCGATTGGATGAACAACATGTCGGGCTCTACAGTATCGATGTGTCCGGACATGGCGTGGCTGCCGCACTGTTCAGTGTTGGTCTCAGCCAAAAGCTGAACAGCAACCTACAGCCCAGCGGTCTTCTGAAGAAACCTGTCTCTACGCCTCCCTTTTACCACATTAATGCGCCGGATAAGGTTATCTCTGCCCTGGATGAGGACGATATGCTTGGAAAATACGGGCGCTTTTTTACCATGGTCTACGCAGTGATCCAATTAGAAGAAAAGGACCTTTCGTTTTGCCGGGCTGGCCACAATCTTCCTCTGTTGATCCGTGCTGATGGGACCTCACGCTATTTAGAGGGGGGTGGTGCTCCGCTGGGACTGGGACTTGAGAGCTCGGACAAATCGCTGCAGAGACTCTGCCTAAGTGAGGGGGACGCCTTTATCTTGTTTTCAGACGGAATCAATGAGGCTTTTTCGAGCAAGAGGAAAAACGGCTATGGCTTGAAGCGAGTCAAGGATCTACTCACTGCTTACCGAGGCAAAAGTTTATATGAAGCTTTTGATCTTCTGCTCGGAGATGTCAAAGATTTTCATGGAAGTGAAAATTTCAATGATGATATATCTATAATAGGTTTTCGTTGGAGAGATAACTGAATGGAAGAAGTTGTCCTGTGTTTTCCGGCGAAATTAAAGTATCTGCAGCTGGCCACCTCTCTGTGCAGGGAGTTGTGCGCCAATGTGCACCAGCCAAGTGCTATATTGGACTTGGGAGAAGATGTGGAGCTGTGTATCAGCGAAGCTTGTACCAATGCCATCAAACATGGCGGTCGAGAAACTGCCACGGCTGAGATTGCCATCCGGTTCCGCTTGTATCCGGATAAGGTGGTTATCCGGATCGCAGATCACGGCCAGGGATTTGATCTTGAAAGCATCCCTGTGCCTGATCTCAATACCCATCCAGAACGGGGATATGGCCTCTATATTATCCAGTCGAAAATGGACCGCGTTCGGTATGTCCGTGAAGAAACTGAAAATTATTTGGAAATGATAAAATTCTTTAAATAAACTGAAAGGACCAATGAAAACGTGATGAGATTATCTAAAGTAGAACGCGATTCGGTTGTGATTGTGACTCCACATGCCAAGAAGATCGATGCCAGTGTTGCTGTTAGCTTTAAAACTCAGTTGCTGGAGTTGGTGGATGAAGGCCGTGCCAAAATATTATTGAATCTGAAAGAGGTCGAATTTATTGACAGTTCAGGTGTAGGGGCTATGGTATCGGTCGTGAAAAAGTTGGGGACTGAGGGAGGGATCAAGCTTTTTTCCGTAAAGGAAAGCGTCAGGTCCATCTTAGAGTTGACCCAACTGGAGAAGGTTTTTGGAATCCATATGTCGGAAAAAGGGGCTCTTGAAAGCTTTAATCAATGAATACTTGTGATAAGAGAGATGTGAAATGACTCGATTAATTGAAAATCCGGATAAAGTACGTAGGGCGGAGATCGTGGTAGGGATACCTTCTTATAATGAGAGCCGTTCTATTGGGAATGTGGCGAAGATTATCGACACGGGACTGACGCAGTTCTTTGAGCGCAAAGATGCCGTCATAATCAATGTCGACAACAATTCGCCGGATAATACCAAGGATGCATTTTTGAAAACTCAAACGCGTACCCCTAAACTCTACATTTCAACTCCCGAGGGAGAAAAGGGAAAGGGACGCAATATAAAAAATCTGTTTGAAGCCGGCGTGGAGTTTGGAGCAAAAGCTATCGTGATGTTGGATGCCGATCTGATCAGCATCACGCCTCATTGGGTCCAGTATTTGGTGGAACCCATATATCTGGATTATGACTATGTGATTCCGATATATGTGCGGCATAAATATGATGGGACTATCACCAACAATATCGCGTACCCCCTGACACGAGTGCTGTATGGGCTCAGAACCCGGCAGCCGATCGCCGGAGACTTCGGATTTTCGGGAAGGTTGGCCCGGGCCTATCTTACCGAGAAGATCTGGAACCCGGAGGTCTCGGAATTTGGCATTGATATTTGGATGACCACCATCGCCATGGCCCGAGGTTTCCGAGTATGCCAAGCATTTATGGGCGCGCCCAAGGAACACAAAGTGAAGGATCCCGGTGCTGATCTCGGTCCTATGTTCTACCAGGTGGTTGGAACGATTTTTAACTTGGCCGTGGATTTTGAGTACATGTGGAAATATTCTTCTCAAAGCTTACCCACCAGTATATTTGGATTCGGATTGGGCGTAAAAGAAGAGCCGAAGAAAGTTAAGGTAGATATTGAAAGGCTTCTACGCAGCTATGTAGAAGGGCAGATCAAATATTGGAACATCTGGACGGAGATCATCGCGCCTCTTAATCTGGATGATCTCAAGAAGCTGCCGCAAACTAAAGCGGAGCAGGTAAAAGTGCCTGCTGATCTTTGGGCGCGTGTGCTGTTTGATTACATTGTTGCTTATCGGGACATGGCCGAACGGAGGCCTTTGCTGCTGAAATCTCTGATTCCTATCTATTTCATCCGAACGTTAGGCTTTGTCAATACCACTCGAGATATGAGCACCAAAGAGGCGGAAGATTTCCTCGAAGAAGAATGCCGCATTATGGAGCAGGAGATCTACTATCTCATCGCTAAATGGAATCAGACTCCGCGTAAAGATGGGATACCTTCGATCGCGCAGTACCTCGCAGAGTGATTGCTATTTCCAGTCTTTGTTGGCGAGGTAGGCTTGCTTGAGAGTGTCCCCACGGACACCCTGCCGCAGAGCTTCCAAGGCCAGGATATCATCGGGGGGGATGTTCCCCAGGCTGACATTGTGTCCACAGCGCAAGATCAGGGCTTGTTGCTGGTTTTTTATGGGGGCTTCCCACATAAGCTGCTCGGGATCAGCTACTCCTGAATAGATCTCCTCCATCTCATCCTGCTTGATCTTGCCTTCCTTATCGAAGATGCCAACCCCCTTGCCGGCTTCACGCGCTTCTATGATAACTTTTTTGACACCGCAGGCGACATCTTCGGCGATAATATAGAGGGTTTCTTCCAGAGAAAGCGCTTCGCCGGGATCTTTTTTGCCGACTTCGGTGAAGACAGTGAATCCCGCTTCTTGTGCTTTTTGGATGGCTGTTTTTCGTGTGGGGAGGTCCATGTCGATGCTTCCATCCGAGACTTCTATGGCTGAAAATCCCAAATCCCGAGCACTTTTTAGATAATTATCCAGCGCCCTTTGCCAGATGGCTATTTCCAGAAAAGTTCCTCCCGGCATAACATCGATCCCGGCAGCGGTCAGCATGTTGTTTTTATCTTTCAGAAGGTTCTCATTGTAGAAGGCTGAGGTGCCAAAAGTCAGTTTGACCACATCGATGTAGTCGCTGGCGATGGAGATGAGGTCGCTGAGACGATTGAGCCCAAGATTTTTATCGATAACCATAGTCAATCCGTTTTTCCTTGGTTTGTGAGAACGTCCCCCGACAGGGATCGTGATCACATTTTCCCATGCTTTTTTCATGTTGTGCTCCTTTTCTGATTTATTTAAGAAGATCGCCCCAACATTCATCGGGATTTGACAGGATGGTGGTGATCCGGGTGATACTGGGATCTTGGGTGAATGCCAGGATGTCATCGAGTCGGTTCTGTGCCATCCCGGGCTGATCGAACCCGGTGACCGCGATCCTGTCATAAAGAATGAACGTTTCGGTGATCTTTTCGGAAATGTTGTTGCATAGCTGTTTTGCTGCGGTATATTTATTCTTGATCGAGTTTATGAGAAAACCCTTCCGACCTTCCTCGATACGAGGGAAAAGTAGGGATACTGAGTCCACATCCTGCAGAACAGGTGAGCCGGCCTGATAAGGGGAAAGATCGAGTGCGATCTTTTCCTGCCACATTCTATCCGCTGAAGGGGGCGGTTGGTCAGGTTTGAATTCCGGGAAATCGCACCATAACGTTCCCAATCGTATGTTATCCACTAAGGAGCCCAGGAGCCAGCGGGGTTTGTCATCCGTGATCTGCAGATGAACGGTTTCCGTAGAGAAAAGTCTCAAGCCTTGGGAGATACCGCTGAGAAGGTAGACGGTCTTGCCGCTGCCGGCACCACCTACGTTAATAAATAACTCATTTTTTGCTTCCTGGTAGAGCGCGCAGGCATGAAGATTATAGACTCGGTGCTTTTTTTCCAGCAGGTAAAGGACGAAGCGATAGAGAAGACCAAGATTGCCCCACAACGAATAGCGGAGATCTGAAGCTTTCTGAGACATCTCCTGCAGGGGGCCTCTAAGGGTAAAGGTGTTTTCGAAGAAGGTGTAAGTAGGTGGATCCTCTGATTCCTCAATCCGGATATAACCATCTAAAGTATCCGAGAAAGAGATTTTTTGGACGCTGTGGAAAGCAGTCAATAAAGACTTAACCTCGATTTTTTCACAAAGAACAGGGAGCAGTTCTTCGGAAGTGGATTGAACGCCCACAGTGGCTGGGCCTATCTTTACTGCCGTCTCGTATCTCCATTGTTTGTCCATGATTTTCGGCCCTTCATAATACACTTTTTCCTCAGCAGCGTAAACAGAGCTCTTAATTTGGGGACGGTCCTGTTTTTTTCAAAAAAATAGGACCGTCCCCCTTTAAGGAACCATCCCTTAAGTAGAAACCCAGGATGATTACGCCGAGGATTGCTAAGAACATAAAGGGATAGTTGATGCCGAGCTGATCGGAGATCACCCCCGCGAAAAGGTTAACCACGGCTCCGGATAACATCTGAATATTGGCCACGAGACTGAAGGCCACCGCTTGAGTCCGGGGAGGAGTCTGGCTGCCTACAAATGACTGGAAGGATGGATAGATCAAAAACAGAAAGGAACCATACAAAAGGAGGGCCAATACAGCAGTTTCTTGGGAAGGTGCGATCCCCAAAAAAAAGACAAAGACGGTTGCTCCACCCAACCCCAGCAGGCAGATCTTCCCGCGTCCAAATTTACGGGAGAGGTAGCCGAATAAATAGGGCATGATGGTGCCTAAGGCGATCCAGAGTGCTAGATACATTCCGACCTTTCCCAAGGGGACTTGAAATCTGTGATTCAGAAGAGAGGGGGCATAATAAACGGTCGTTCCCCAACAAGCCCCTCCAAAAATAAAACCCGGGATCCATCTTCGAAGGTCTCGGATGGTCTGGGTCCAAAGCTGGATATCCGGTTTCTGGAGATCACGATGGAGCAAGGCCGTTTTGCGGGCGATCACATAGCAGATAAGGGCGAAAACAAAGGCCACAAGACCCCATACATACAGGGGCATTTTCCATCCCAACCGCTGTGCTAGATACCCCACAGATATAAATGCGATAAAAACTCCCAGATTTCCCGTGCCGCTCTGGATCCCCATGGCAAAGTCCAAGCCTTGATCAGGATGAGTTTTAGAAACCATGGTGATGCCCAAGGGATGATAGACACTCATGAAGGCGCGGAGGAGTAGATACATTCCCAGGAGCAAAAGGAAGGATGAGGCTGTGGTGATCAATCCCAACATGAGCGATATTCCCAATAGGCTGAATAACGAGATGTGTTTGTACTCAATACGATGGGCATAATTGACCACAACGATCTGAAAAACCAAGGTTGTGAGCAATCCTAAATTTGCGAGAATACCGATCTGAGAGTACTGTGTGATAAGAAACTGTTGGTTGTAAAGTAGAGGAAAGATCATGGGAATGGCGACGGTGCAGGCATCATTTGCCCCATGAAAAAGCGAAGCAGACAGTAAAACCCTTTTTTTTAGCATACTTTATGTTTTTGCGAGTCCTGATTGTAATGGGTCGGTTATCCGATTGTCAATTTGGATAAACGAGTTGCGTCTCGTTTTAAATTTCAGTATGTTACTCGTAATAAAAAATAAATCGGAAGGATATGTGATGAAAACAGAAATATCGAGACGAAATTTTATAAAAGCAAGTGTGGGTGCTGGCGCGGCCTCTTTGCTTTCGTCAGGAAAAAATCGGTTGGAGGCAGCTCCTGCACCGCGAAAACCCGTCGTGATCTCCAGTGGCAACGGGATGCGTGCCGTAGACAAAGCCATGGAACTTCTGAGACAGGGGCAGGATCCTCTTGATGCGGTCATTGCTGGTGTGAATATTGTGGAGAACGATCCCGACGTCACTTCCGTAGGTTACGGGGGGCTGCCAAATGAAGAGGGTGTTGTGGAATTGGATGCCTCTGTGATGCACGGGCCGACCCACAACGGAGGTGCAGTAGCCAGCATAAGAAATATCAAGAATCCCTCAAAAGTGGCCAAGCTGGTCATGGATCGAACGGCCCATGCCCTTTTGGTTGGTGAGGGGGCGCTAAGATTCGCCAAGGCGCATGGTTTCAACGAGGAAAACCTCCTGACCGACCGAGCTCGTGAGCGCTGGCTCGAACGCAAAGAAAAACTCTCAGATAAAGATTTTTGGTATCCACCCAAGTCCGATGAGCTGGATGAAGATGTCCGTGCGTTTGTGGATGCTCACGGTACCATCAACTGCTGTGCCGTGGATACCAAAGGGGACCTGGCTGCAGTCACCACCACCAGTGGCTTTTTCTTCAAGATCCCCGGGCGGGTGGGAGACAGCCCCATCCATGGTGCTGGTCTTTATGTGGACAATGAAGTGGGCGCAGCCGGTTCGACCGGGCTGGGAGAAGCCAATATTCTCACCTGTGGGAGCAATATGGTGGTGGAATTCATGCGGGACGGCCATTCCCCTGAAGAGGCCTGTTTGCGCGCTTTGAAACGCATTGTAGAAAAGGCTAACCTCTGGCCCGATCGGCTGAATGAGCGGGGGCTGCCGAGCTTCGGCCTTAATTTTTATGCCGTCAATAAAAAAGGGGAGTACGGCGGCGCCAATATCTGGAGCGGTGCCCGTTTTTCACTGCATGATGGCACTCAGGCGAAAAAAGTGGAATCGGCATATTTGTTCAAACGGCCTCCCGAAAAAAATAGGTAGCTTTACTGCTCTTCGAGAACGATTGCCGTATACCCTGCGGCTTGCAGTCTGCGCGTCAACTCCTGTGCGTCTTCTCTTGTCTCGGCTTTGATTCGTACTCGATAATATATTTGGTGGGATGTCCGGAATTTCTTAACATATACGTCTTGGTATTCTGTTTTTAGTACATTTTTCAGGGCTAGAGCATTTGCTTCTGTCGTAAATGATCCCACCTGAACCGTGAATTTTAAGGAGGTTTGGGGAGGCGAGCGATCGAGCAATGTCTCCAGCCTAACAGGAGCTGTTCCGCTGTTGAGCATGTCTATGGCCTGGGCTGCCGAGAATGACAGATCGATGATACGATCCTTTACGAAAGGCCCCCGGTCATTTATCCGGACTATCACCGAATGTCCGTTGTTGAGGTTGGTCACCCTAACGTGCGTTTCGAACGGTAACGTTTGGTGAGCTGCGGTCATGTCATACATATTGTAGATCTCTTTGTTCGAGGTCTTTTTGCCTTGAAATCCAGGACCGTACCAAGAGGCGATGCCTTCTTGAACCGGAGGCGATGGTCCTATTTTTGCCGGGGCAGAGGTTTCTGTCTTCACACTCCTGCAGCCGGCTGTCCCTAAGCAGAGGATCAGCGCTGCCGCAAGCGGCGCAAGCAGAGCATTAGCTTTCATCATCTTTAATGATTTCCGCTGCGGTCTTGAGGTGGGGTTCCAGCCGGGCCTTCAGGAATTGAAAAGCCTCGAGGGGAGTTGAGCAGTAATGAAAAAGTTCGAGATCCTCCTCCGCAATGGCTTTGTGTTTGACCAGAGCTTCCAGATTCAGGATCTCACGCCAGTATTCTTCTCCATAAAGCATGACACAGATATCTCTGCGGTCGATCTTTTCTGTCTGAGTCAGGGTCAGGACCTCAAAGAGCTCATCAAGTGTGCCGTATCCGCCGGGGAAGGCAACGATGGCTCTGGCTTTATACACCAGCCAGAATTTACGCATGAAGAAATAGTGAAACTCAAAGGCAAGTTCGGGGGATATAAATGGATTCGGGGCCTGTTCGAAAGGTAAAGAGATGTTCATGCCGATGGATTTGCCCCCGGCCCGATTTGCTCCTCGATTGGCTGCCTCCATTATGCCGCCGCCGCCTCCGCTGCAGATAACGAAATTCTTGCCATTATGTTTAAGTTTTATGGCCCACTCCGCCAGGAGGAATGCCAGTTCTTCAGCCTCCCAATAGTAGCGGGAAAGCACGGTCTCCCCGTTTTCAGGATTTGCCCGGGCGGATCCGAAAAAGAGCACGGTATTGTTGACCTTGTATTTTTTTAGCCGTGTCAATGGCTCCTGATACTCGCTCAATAACCTTATGGTACGTGCATCGGTCGATTTAAGAAATTCCAGGTTTTGGTAGGCTTTGACGACTTTAGGGGATTGTTTCATAATTCTTCAATTCTACACTAGAAGTGTATCCGCATACAGCACTATCTCGGAATAGCGAATTATTTTGACTCTCGGAAGGCGGTGTGTTATCACTGAAATGAAAGCAACGGAGAGCCCATGATGATAAATGTCCATTTGCAGGATTTGGAGTCCATGACCTATCCAGGACGTGTGATTATCCTGGGAAAGGATCCCAGCGACCAGCATGTGGTTGTCGTTTATGCTATCACGGGTCGCTCTCCTTCAAGTCAAGCCCGTAAGATCGAATTTGAGCAAAATTGTGCTTGGGTTAAACCTACCGATGAAGAGATCCTGAAAAAAGGCGACCCCGATCTCCTTATATATCCTGCTATCTGTATCGGAACCGGCATCGCGGTGAGCAACGGCAAGCAAACACTGGATGTCAAAGCCCACATGCAAAGGTCTTTAACCCCGGTCCAGGTCCTGGAAGCGTCTCTTCAGGATTGGGAATATGAACCGGACGCACCGAATTATACGCCCCGGATCAGCGGATGTCTGTTGGATATGGACAGGGGTGCCTTGAGCATTCTAAAAAGAGCCGAGGATGGAAGGACGTACAGACAGTATTTTGAATTTCCTTTGATCCCAGGAGATGGCCACATGATCGCCACCTATTCTGGAGACAACAGCGCTCCCTTGCCCTCATTTGTGGGAGAGCCCCGTCTAGTGCAGCTAACAGGTCGGACACCTCAGGAAGTGGCTGCCGGCGTCTATAATGCTCTGGCGCCAGAGGAGCCGGAGCAAGATTTTCGTGTCTCTACGGTCTGTCTTTTTGCAGGTGAACTTGAGCCGGAAGCGACCAAATCAGCCGTAATCAATAGACAGGAAAAGGAGTGACAAAACGATGGGAAAGATCGATAAAATAACACGAGCCCAATACCGGACGCAGGTGGAAGAGGATTATCCGGAGACCATGACTGTGGGGGATTTGAAGTTTAAAAAGAAGTTATCCATGCGGTATGGGGAAAATCCCGGATATCCTGCGGCATTTTATCAGGAAGAAGGGGCTACGGGGCCGAATATGGCGAGTTTGGAAGTTCTGCAGCAAGGGAGCAAGGGGTTAGGCTATATCAACGTGGGGGATATGGATTTAGGACAGAGATTAGCCAGGAAATTGACCACTATCTATCCGGATAATAATGTCTGTGTGCTCATCAAGCATGAGATGCCAAGTGGTGTGGCTATGGGGGGAGGCACCGCAGAAGTCTTTCGGAAAGCCTGGCAGTGTGATCCCCTGTCCAATTTCGGAAGTGTGGATGTGTTCAACTTCACCATGGATGAGAAGCTTGCCCAAGCGATCGTGGAACCCGGCAGGAATGTCGAGGTGGTCTATGCCCCGGACTATGAACCCGCTGCCCTTGAGGTCCTGGCGGGCCGGAAACCTCTGAGAGTGGTGCGCATGGGGGCTCGGTTGGATGAACCTTCCCAAGATCAAGATATCGAGATCAAAAGGGTTGCGGGAGGATTATTGGTTCAGAAGCGTTTTGATTCTCGCATCACGTCCCATGATTCGGTCGATATTGTCTCCCAACGCAAGCCCGATCAGGAAGAATTGGATGCAGCCGTTTTCAATTGGACCGTTGCCTGTTTCACTCGCTCCAATGCCATCGTGATCGGCAGCCGTGATAAGGTGCACGGAATTGGATCTGGCCAACGCAGCCGTATCGATGCCGCCGAAGATGCCATCAGGCTGTCACAGAGGGGATATGGTGCAAAAGGATGTGTCATGGCCTCAGACGCCTTCATGCCCTTTTCCGATGTTGTGGAACTGGCGGCTAAACAGGGGATAACCGCCATCATATACCCGTTGGGAGCCATGCGAGATAACGAGATCATTGCCCGCGCAAATGAGCTCGATCTGGCTATGATCGCCACCAAAAGGCCGGAAGATACAGCCAGCGAGCGCTGTTTTTTGCATCGCTAAAATCCAGCCCAAAATCCGCCTTTCGTGAATAATTTAGGCAATTCCTATTATTCCTTGACATTCAGTTAAGCGGGACTATAATTAAAACCTTTTAATACTATTAATCTATCGAAAAGGAGGGTGGCGAATATCTTAATCATCACAACAGCCACTCTTTAAAGGAGCACTAAAATGAGTAACGAAGTATCGGTGGCAGAGCTTCTGGCCAAAGCCGAACAGCCTTCCAAGGATGCCATGCGTCTTCATCCTTTCTACAGAGGTAAGATCGAAGTCCTACCTAAATGCCGTATACGAGATTTTAATGATTTTGCTATCTGGTACACTCCTGGAGTGGCCGCTCCCTGCAGGGAGATCCAAGAAAACATCGATAAGGCCTACGAACACACCAACAAAGGCAATTTTGTGGCTGTAATTTCTGATGGAACTCGAGTCCTGGGATTGGGAGATATTGGTCCGGAAGCAGGCCTTCCTGTTATGGAGGGCAAGGCCCTCCTTTACAAATATCTGGGTGGTGTGGATGCGTTCCCTATCATGCTGGATACCAAGGATACACAGCAGATCATTCAGACCGTAAAGATCCTGCAGCCGACCTTTGGCGGAATTAATCTGGAAGACATCTCCCACC
Organism: Acidobacteriota bacterium; assembly: GCA_030609975.1. Classification (GTDB taxonomy): domain Bacteria; phylum Acidobacteriota; class Aminicenantia; order Aminicenantales; family Aminicenantaceae; genus JAUWSR01. The sequence continues at coordinate 14,608 of JAUWSR010000015.1, forward strand.
CGAAATGTTTTGAGATCCTCGATACACTGCGCGAAGAATGCCACATTCCTGTCTGGCATGACGACCAGCAGGGCACAGCCATGGTGACCGTGGCCGGACTGATCAATGCCGTCAAGATCGTTAAAAAAGAAATGAAGGATATTAAAGTTGCTTTGATCGGTGCCGGCGCTGCAAATATTGCCATCGCCCGTCTGATCATAGTTGCCGGCGTGACCCCCGGGAACATCATCCAGTGCGATTCCAAAGGGATCTTGCACCGCGACCGTGCCGATCGTGATGTTCTTCAAGAAAGGTTCATGGAAAAATGGCATATCTGTGAGACCACCAATAAAAACGGTGTCGTGGGTGAAGTTCCTGATGCCATGAAAGACGCCGATGTCGTTATCTCGGCCTCTAAGCCCGGTCCGGGTGTAATCAAGAAGGAATGGGTCGCGGCCATGGCGGATGACGCCATCGTTTTTGCTGAAGCTAATCCCATTCCCGAGATCTGGCCCTGGGAAGCTGAAGAAGCTGGTGCTCGAGTGATCGCCACCGGGCGCTCCGATTTTCCCAATCAGGTGAACAATTCTCTAGGATTTCCGGGAATTTTCCGTGGCGCTCTGGATGTGCGTGCTACCAAGATCACAGATGAAATGTGCATCACCGCTGCAGAAGAAGTTGCTAAGGTTGCCGAGGATCACGGTTTGAGTGAGGATTACATCGTTCCCAATATGGACCAGTGGGAGGTTTTCCCAAGAGAGGCCGTAGCTGTCGGTGGCAAGGCCATCGAGCAAGGAGTAGCCAGGATCGAGCTGTCTGAAGAAGAGCGCTTCAAAATGGCTGAAACTATCATTAAAAAAGCGCGTGATGAAGTCCAACTGCTTATGCGGGAGAGATTCATTATCGATCCGGATGAATGAGTAGCTCGTGAATAATCCAAGCTAAATAAAAAAAACAGTTTAGTTTTTAATTAAAGACTAAAAAGGCCCGATTCATGTCGGGCCTTTTTTTTCACAGATAAACAAATATAACAATACTATTGATAAATAAACTTGACAATACTATACTCAAATATTATACTGATACTGTAATCATTGATACCATTTGGGAGGAAATAAATGGCAAAGATAATAGGAATTGACTTAGGAACGACTAATTCTGTCGTAGCTATCACGGAAGGGGAGAAGCCCGTCATCATTCAGAATGAAGAAGGTGGACGTACCACGCCTTCGGTGGTAGCTTTTAATGAAAAAGGGGAGCGACTTGTAGGACAGATCGCGAAGCGGCAGCGTGTCACCAACCCAGAGAACACCATCTATTCGATAAAAAGGTTTATGGGAAGACGATTCAACGAAGTTCCAGAAGAGATCAAACAGGTCCCATTTAAGGTAAGAGAAGCTGCCAATGGGGATGTTCGTATCGAGGCTTTGGGTAAGGATTATGCCCCGCCTGAGATTTCAGCTATGATTCTGAAGAAGCTTAAGAAATCAGCCGAGGATTATTTAGGTGAAAAGATCGAAAAAGCGGTGATCACTGTCCCCGCATATTTCAATGATAGCCAAAGAAAGGCCACAAAAGATGCCGGTAAGATCGCGGGCATAGATGTACAACGAATCATAAACGAGCCCACAGCCGCCGCCTTGGCCTATGGATTGGATAAAAAGAACGACCACACCATCGCAGTTTATGACTTTGGGGGAGGAACTTTTGATATTTCAATTCTGGAAGTAGGCGAAGGTATCGTTGAGGTCAAATCCACCAACGGTGACACTCATCTTGGGGGCGATGATATTGATCAAGTGGTCCAGAATTGGCTGGTAAAGGAGTTCAAAAAAGAATCGGGCATCGATTTGACGAAGGACAAAATGGCCTTGCAGAGGCTGAAAGAATCCGCTGAGAAAGCTAAGATGGAGCTGTCTACCACCATGGAGACCGAAGTCAACCTGCCTTTCATTACAGCGGATTCATCCGGTCCCAGACATTTGCTCATAAAACTCACTCGAGCTAAACTCGAACAGCTCATGGAGCCCCTCATCCAAAGGACCGTTAATCCCTGCAAACAGGCCATCGATGATGCCGGCCTGAAAGCTGCAGACATCGATGAAGTCATTCTCGTCGGAGGTTCTACCCGTATTCCTATGGTCCAAGAGGTCGTCAAAGAATATTTCGGGAAAGAGCCCCACAAGGGTGTGAATCCGGACGAGGTTGTTGCTGCCGGAGCTGCTATACAAGGTGCCGTGCTGGCTGGAGATGTCAAGGATGTGCTGCTCCTGGATGTGACTCCGCTCACTCTAGGCATAGAAACGCTTGGAAGCGTTTTTACCAAAATGATCCCACGCAACACCACCATCCCGACTAAAAAAATGGAGATTTTCTCCACGGCGTCCGATAACCAGCCTAGCGTTGAAGTTCATGTCCTTCAGGGAGAACGCGAAATGGCGTCCAATAACCGGACTTTGGGTCGATTCCATTTAGACGGCATTCCTCCGGCGCCTAGAGGTATTCCTAAGATCGAAGTGGCCTTTGACATCAATGCCGATGGGATCTTGCATGTTTCGGCCAAAGATACCGGCACAGGCAAAGAACAGGCTATCACTATTACCGGACACAGCGGATTGGATGATGGTGAGATCGATCGTATGGTCCAAGATGCGGATGCCCACTCAGAGGAAGACAAAAAGCGGCGCGAGATCATCGACACCAAAAACCACGCGGATACCCTGGTCTATACGCTTGAAAAAACCCTGAGAGAGAATAAAGATAAGATCGATCCGAAAGACGCCAGCCTCCTGCAAACAGAGATTGACAACACCAAATCAGCCATCGAAACCGATAATCTCGATCAGATCAAAAAGGCCGTGGAGTCCCTGACTCAGGCTTCGCACAAATTGTCTGAGATGATGTACCAGCAAGCCGGGGCCCAGCAGGCGCCGGGTGCGGAAAGCGCTGCGGAAGGCGCTGACGCGCCGCCAGCCGATGACAACACAGAGGATGAAGTGATAGATGCGGAGGTCGTGGAAGAGGAAAAAGACAAAAAAACCAAGTAAGGCTGATAAATGCCTGCACGGCGGTTAAAAAACCGCTGTCCGGGCTTTTTCGTAGAATAGAATGAGAGAATGTGATGGCCAAAGATTATTATAAAGTCTTGGGCGTCGGGCGGAAAACTTCAGCGTCCGAGATCAAGAAGGCCTATCGTAAACTCGCTCGTAAATACCACCCCGATCTTAATCCCGGAGATAAGGACTCCGAAAACCGGTTCAAAGAGATTCAAGAGGCCTATGCTGTCCTGAGCGATCCCAAGAAGAGAACTCAATACGACCAGTTTGGTACTGTAGGGGATGTGCCTGGAAGAGGTGCCTCGCAGCATGGCTACTCCACAGGAGGATTCGAAGGTTTTGATTTCGCGGGTGGGGGGGGAGGCTCGTTCAAAGATATTTTTGACAATATTTTTGGTGCTTCTGCACAACAAGCACGGCGCGGACCGATCAGGGGAGATGATCTGCTCTACACCATGAAAATCGCTTTTATGGATGCTATCAATGGTGTGCAGACCAGGATCCGTCTTAGGCGAATGGTGGCCTGCTCGAACTGTAAAGGCCAAGGACATATCCAAACAGCGGGCCGTAAGCCTTGTCCGACATGTGGCGGCACCGGGCAGACCCAGGTCCAATCCGGTGCCATGCGCTTCGCAACGACATGTCGAACCTGTAGAGGGAGCGGGCAGACTCCCGGACAGGACTGTCCGGCCTGTCATGGGATGGGATTGGTTCAGAAAACGGAATTTATCAAGGTGAGGATCCCTGCCGGAGTCGACACCGGATCCAAAGTCAGGATAGCCGGCAAAGGAAACGCCGGGGAAGCAGGAGGACCGACCGGTGATCTCTTTATAAACATCGATGTCGATCTGCATAAATTTTTCAAACGGAAGGGAAATAACATCGAGATCAAAATTCCTATCACCGTCCCCGAGGCTACGTTGGGAGGCAAGATCGAGGTGCCGACTTTATATGGAAATTCTACCATTAAGATCCCGCCGGCTACCAAATCCGGACAGAAATTCCGGATGCGTGATAAAGGTGCTCCCAAGATCGGAAAAAAGACTCATGGTGATCAGGTGGTTGAAGTTTATATTGTTCCTCCGGATTTCAGTAACCAACGCATCCGCGAACTCATGGGGGAACTGGACAAGCTTTTGGATGAAAATCCGAGAGATAAGCTGAATGTTTAACAATGAAAAAATCATGTGACCGCAGCAAATATTATCACATCAGTAATGTGGCCCGTCTTTATAACATTCACCCCCAGACTCTGCGGTTGTATGAGCGAGAAGGGCTCCTCAAACCTTCCCGCAGTGATGGAAACACGAGATTGTACTCGGATGAGGACCTGCAGAGGCTGGAGGTCATTATCAACTTGAGTCGCGACTTGGGCGTTAATCTGGCAGGCATCGAGATCATCCTCAACATGCGCGGCAAGATCACGCGGATCGAGAAAGAGGTCAACGAATTTCTGGAGTATGTCCGACAAGAATTCTTCGAGGGGCGAGAGGCTGAGTTCGAGCGGAAGAAAGACGCCCTGGTCCGGATTCGAACCCGCAAGTTGGTTAAAATCGAGAAAATTGATACAATAAACAAATGAGAGAAGATTACAGCGATTCTCTCCAATCCAAAAACCTGAAACTCTATCTCAATCAGATCTCCAAGTTCAAACCTTTGTCTCAAGAAGAGGAACGCAAACTGGGGAAGCTGATCAAAGCCGGCGATAGAGACGCCCTAAAGACCATGATCGAATCCAATCTCAAATTTGTCGTTTCGTACGTGAAGAAATACAGAGGCATGGGGTTGTCGCTTTTGGATCTTATTAACGAAGGGAATCTGGGATTGATCGAAGCTGCCAAGCGTTTTGATCCCAATAAAAATGTGAAATTCATATCTTACGCCGTGTGGTGGATCCGGCAAGCCGCGTTTCATGCTTTGACTCAAAATTCCCGCATCTACCACATCCCCCAAAAACTCTCCGATCAAGTTTCTGAGATGAAGCGCATCAAATCCCGTCTTAAAAAAGATTTTGGCAGGGATCCTTCTCGCGAAGAGATCGCCCAAAGATTGGCGGTCTCAGTTCAGGATATTGAGGACTTGGAGATCCTGGCAGGGAGAGACATCTCTTTGAGCGACAGATACTTTGATGAAGATGTGGAGTTTGGAGACAAGCTGGAAGACAGCCTTTCGCCTTCCGTAGAATACAACATCATCAAGAGCTCCGTGCAGGAACAGGTAAGAGAAATCTTAAAAAAATTGGATGAAAAAGAGGCGCTTGTGCTAAAATTGCGATTCGGGTTGGATGATGACCGTCCCCATACTCTACAGGAGATCGGAGACAAGCTTAAATTGACCCGAGAACGCATTCGTCAGATCGAGAAAAAGGCCATGCGTAAGCTGGCGCAATCGCATAAATTACAGCAGCTGCGAGGATATTTAAACTGATGGCAGATGAAGCTTGTTCACTCTGTCAGGACACCGGCTGGGTCCTGGAAGAAATTGAAGGCCGGAGTGTAGCCAAACGCTGTCCATGTTATATAAAGAAAAAAAACCCGATCCTGTTCGAACAAGCCAATAGTCCTAAGCGCTATCAAAAATGTGCTTTTTCCAATTTTGAAGAGCACCATCCCAGCCACCGTCATGCGCTTAAGATCTCTAAACAATTTGTCGCTAACTATCCCGTTCAAGACGTGGGTCTGCTCTTTCAAGGCCCCTGTGGTGTGGGGAAAACCCACTTATCCGTAGCTATTATCAACGAACTGATCTGGAAAAAAAGTGTGCCCTGCTATTTCTTCGATTTCCGTGAACTCATTAGGAATATCCAAAACAGCTATTCCTCGGACTCCCCTATGACAGAGTCTCAAGTGCTCGCTCCTGTTTTCGAGAAACGCGTTATGGTCTTAGATGAACTGGGTGCTAGACGGACCACGCCCTGGGTGGAAGAAACGATTTTTTACATCATCAATCACCGCTACAATAATAAAAAAGTTACCATCTTCACGTCCAATTATATCGACAGCGGCGAGGAGGATGAGGACCAGCGGGAGTTCTATTTCAAGAAATCCGGATTCGACAAGAAAGGGGAGGATACCCTCGTCGATCGCATCGGAACCCGATTGCGCTCGCGTATTTACGAAATGTGCAAGATCGTCAACATCGAGGGCGACGACTACCGCAAAAAGGTCAAGCAGGCCGGCTACCGCTTCTAGTCATTGCGAGGAGCGTAGCGACGAAGCAACCTCATCCTTTATCTTGCCTTTCTTAAGCTTTTTTGATATATATAATCTGCTTTGCTCCTCGGTAGCTCAATCGGCAGAGCGGGTGGCTGTAGAAATTGCAGCTTCCACGAGAAATCGTGGTCGAAAAATCGGGTGAACTCAAGGAAGCCTGCCCTCCGTATCGAACGGAAAATGGTAACCCTGAGCCAAGCCCTGACCGAATTATGAAGGTCAGGGAAGGTGCAGAGACTAGAGCGAGAGCTCGTACTCCAGGCCGAGCCTGGGGGAAGCGCCCGACACCCTCCCTTCGTTATCACGAAGCGGGTGATGAGATAGTCCAAGCCCAGGGGAAATTCTGGGGCACTTGTAACCACTAGGTTGTAGGTTCGAGTCCTACCCGAGGAGCCATTTTTTCATTTGAGGCTAAATCAAAGAACGGAAACTTAAAACCATCTCCTTCATCCGTCAGGACTACGGTTCTATACAACAATTTCAGTAATTTGTTATTTCCTTCAATATCTGAGCTAAGGTATTGAATATTAAGGCTGTTACAAAGTTCTATAGTTCTAAGGGCATTTTCCATGAAATCCTCATTATACTCCTCCAGGTCTAATCGGAGCTCATCCCGAGTTAACAAAATTTGTTTTGAATAAAGATTATTATAACCTCAATCCAAAGTTTAGGTTCTTTGTATTCTACAATATTGAAGGTAGGCTCAGGCAAAGTGGGGTACCTGGATACCTTAATGCTCTAACCTCAGAGAGGTTTATTTTCAGTGAAATTGTTTTTGCCCCATACGGATATGTAATGAGCATTAATTCAGGGCCTCCTGATCCTAGATTATGTGAGATCAGTTTCTGGACCAATCCCGAAGCCCAGGCTGATTAGAATCCACTCAAAACGCATGTTTTTTTCCCGGGCGGAGTAATGGTCATAACTAGGAACATCTATGTCGGTGCCAATATGGATGAGATTATGGCCGCTAAAGATCCAAGTCAGATTCCCGTTCTTGCAGCAAAGGCGTTCGCTGCCATGCAAGCGACAAACTTTCCGGAACGCGCCGCCGCTGAACCGAAACAGACGTACATACTCGAATCTCCTTGCGTACAAAATTTACGCTTGACCACTTAAGCTTTAGGCACTCATTTTTACGCAGCCCACAATAAAGCATAACGATTATGATGGGGCGGAGATGATCGACACATGTACCCTGAGGAGGCATCTCTTGACAGGACGCTTGCAATTTAATAAAATCCTATTGCATAATCACTGCACCCCTTTTCTCCTCTTGTGTTTTCGTATTCATTCCGTTTCCAGACCCACTCCCGTACACGAGGAATGACTGGCCGGTTGACAACGAGTCCGAGCGGCCTAGTGTATTGACTAGAAGAAGAATGGCTTATGACTGGGATTGGGGCAACGTCGAGGGGTTTGCTGGGGGAAGTGCAATTACAGAGAGAACGCAAAGGAGTCGTATGAGTAAGGTAAGAGACGATATAGCAAGAGCCGGAGGCTGCATTCCCCTGACACAGAGCAGCCACAACTGCTCGGAAGAGGCCCTGCAGGACGTCGGTGTAGTCCTTGATACCGGCAGGTGCGAGGTCGACATCGAGATGCGCAGATGCCAGTTGTCAGATTCCCGGAGAAACGTCGAACCGCAGTTCCCGCTTCGAGACAGGTCGCGGTACGTACTTGGCATAGTCGAGGCGTTCGACGACAACCATCTGCCGTACATCGCGGCGTGTGAAGACCTGGGAGTTCGCTACAAGACCATCGACATCTCGGGTCCTGACTGGATCCAGGTCGTTCGGAGCTGCGGATGTGACGCCTTTCTTGTCTGGCCTTCCTTCAAAGTGAGCATTTGGAAACGGATGTTCGACGAGCGACTGAAGGTCATGGTCGAAGCGATGCACAAGATCATCTACCCGACCTACAATGAGGTATGGTTGAATGAGAGTAAGCTGCGGATGTCCTACTGGCGGGAGGCCAATGGAATACCGCACTGCAGGACACATGTATTCTATTCGCGCGATGGGGCCCTGGAGTTTGCCCGGGGCGCCGACCTGCC
>JAUWSR010000223.1 GCA_030609975.1 Acidobacteriota bacterium
AAGGGTTTCTCTAGTGAAAAACCAGGGCTTCAAAGATCATTATCTGAGCACCGGATTTCCAGGCATCTTTGGGCAGGCCGGCTTTGAGACAGGCCTGCTGCAGGAAAGTCTGGCGGGACCAGCCGTTCTCTACCGGGACCTGGGGTAAGAGTAAGCCTCGGTGGCTGTCTTGCGTGATGATCAAGCCGTGCTTTCCTATGCGAACGCGTTCGGGATTGCTGATCTGGCGCGCGGGGGTCAATACAGAGATCTCTATCTCCAGGTTTTTGAGCTCTCGGGATGTTACCGGCTGAAAGCGGGCATCCTTGCAGGCTGCGTAGATCGCGGCCATGGCCACGGTTTGATGCAGAGGAGCGACGGGTTCGACAAAACCGATACATCCCCGAAGCTGTCCGTTCTTTTTCAAGGTGACAAAGGCGCCGGTGGGGGAAAGAAGGGCTGGATGTTTTGGCTTCGTTTCCAGAACCTGGTTGTTTCGTACAAAGGTCTCGATGGCGGAGCGGGCGATCTGGAGGAGTTCTTGTTTCTCTTCCCTTGAGAGGGAAAACTCCTTCTCTTTTTCGACATAAACTGCGGCCGCGAGATAGCCGACCACCCGGCTCTCATCGCCGCTGGCGACCGATGAATCCGCGTAGTGAAGGACCTTGAGGGAGGTTCTTCCTTGTCCCTGGGCGTAAAGCAAGGCCGCTGTCGCTCCCGCACCTCCACACATTGGGAGGTCTTGATCTTCGATCTTTTTCAAGAGCCGTTCACAATCCAAGGCTGCCAGCAGCTCAATAGTGTTGGCATCCAAGGCTTGAGCATCTTTTTTGGTGAGATAGTGTGACATATCGCTGGAAATAAGGATCAGGGCATTCTTTCCGGGAAGAACCTTGGCAAAGGCCTTGGCCAGGCGGCGAACATTGTCCGTCTGCGGGATCCCCATCATGATGGGGACGATTTTTGATTTTGGCAGGGTTTTTTGAATAAAAGGGATCTGAACTTCGATGGTGTGATCTTTTGTGTGCGCTGCCGGTACATAATTGAAGCCAGACGCGCGCATGAGTTCTTGTGCAAGGGTTTCGTCCACTTCGATGACTCCCAGGGGAGTCTGGTAGCCTCCTTTAGGATAGACCGAACCTCCCGAGAAACCATGGCTGTGCGATACGGAAACAACAATGACGCTGTCATATGTTTGTCCCTGAACGAGTCGGTAGGCATGGGCGGCCACCGGGCCGGAATAGATATAACCTGCATGGGGCGCGATGAGCGCGCGGAGGTTTTTTACGGAAAAAGGGCTTGCTCCAGCCTGTTCCAGCATCATGTCCAACTGCTGGGAAAGCACCTCCGGGCGGGCATCGTAGAATTTTCCCGCCCAAACAGCCTTTCGAATTCCTTGAGGCCAGAGCCAGGCAGCACATAAAATCCCAAGGAAACAGATGAGGGAGAGATTTTTACCAATTTTTTTCATTTTAATGTTATGCTCACTTAAAATATAATTCCCCTGCCGCCAAATTGCAACCGCCATCCAACCTCCCCCGCCTGACCCACCCACCGCCCTCGTATTTCGGAGCGATGAAGGCTCAGTCGGAGCCTCATTTTCAGCCTGTTAAATAAGGAAGACTTTCGCTAAAGTGAAGACATTCCAAGCCTCCCGGAGATGACGCCAACTTGGGAATGGATGTGGGTGCTAGGAAAAAGTTGACTTTTTGACGGATTTTAGCGAAAATATAGAGGCTAAAGTAGACAGGGTTTGCCATGATAAAAAATATAATGAAATCCCTCATGACACTGGTTATCACCTCATCGGCTTTTTTAATCGGTTTTTATATAGGACAGGAAAAGATCGTTTCCAAAATATCCGATTTTCAGGAAGACCAGGAATAACTTTCTCCTTGTGGTTTTGAGACAATCATGAACTTTGGTATGTACGGCATTCTGATAATCTTTGGTGCCTTTACTCTGCTCTTGATCCTGAATCCCAAACTATCTTGTTTTGGCAAACGGCTAAAATCACCGCTATATCCAGTGCTGCGAAAACGAACCTCCACGAAACACAGGCCCGTTGTTACAGAAGATTACGGTTTTGATCTGGGGGGAGGTAAATTTCAGAAGGAAGATGCGGCGGGGCCGGATTCAAAGCCACGAAAGAATGTTCAGGCCGAGGACTATGGATTCAACCTGGACGGTGACTCCCCCAAAAAGGATGCATAACTGCATCATTCGAGGAGATGTGTGAATCGGCCGCGTTGGTTTTTGCTCTTGGGCTGCGCAGCCATGCTGATGTGGGGATGTCGGCCGTCCTCTGTGTTCCTCTCTCCCCCGCCGCCTAAGCTCGAAAGCATCGAAGGTCACGCATCTCTGCGTTTGTACTACGGGGAGGAGACCACGCGTACCAAATTTACCTTTGTGCTGCATATGCCCGACCATGGATTTATCGAGGTCTCTGATTTTTTAGGGCGCTCGATCTATCGGATCATCATAAATCCCGATACGGCCTACTTGGTCGTGCGGTCCAAAAAAGTGTATTGGAAAGGGGAAGAAGCGGAGATCATCGATAAATTCCTGGGCTTCCGCCTGACCTTAGCCGAAATGATCAGTGTCATCAGCGGGGAATGGGCCGCAGAGGATGGCACCACCCTTTCCGGCTGGAGGCTGAAGCATGACAGCGAAGGTCGTATCCGATCAGGACACAGGGAGGAGTTGGTTTTTTCGGTCGAGGCTTTCGTCGAGGAAACCCGGTTTCCGCGCGACCTGACCTTCACGCATCCCTTGAACACCGGGAGGCTCAAGATCCTCCAGATGGATTTCAATCAACCCGCGCATATGGACGTTTTTTCGACCACGTTTCTCAATAACTATCAAGAGAAAACCTGGCCCGAGCTTCAGGCCCTGTTGAAAAATGCGAATTAGATCATTTGCCAAGATCAATCTGGGATTGGAAATCGTGGGGAAAAGACCGGATGATTACCATGAGGTTCGAACTCTCTATCAAACGATCTCCTTATCCGACGCCATGGATTTTATGCCGACAGATAACGACCGGATCGAGCTCTCGGGGACAGATCCCGCTATACCATGGGATGAAGGCAATCTCATCTATCGTGCAGCCGAATTGCTCCAGCAGCGTTTTTCTTTAAGGAGGGGTGTCTCTATCAGGGTTGAAAAAAACATCCCTGCCGGGAAGGGACTGGGAGGAGGGAGCGCCAATGCCGCCATGACGCTCTTCGCATTGAATTCGTTATGGGAGATCGGGTGTCCAACCGCAGAGCTGCAAAAAATGGGCCGTGAACTGGGTGCGGACGTCCCTTTTTTTTTGCAGGGAGGTCTTTGCTTGGGAACGGGACGGGGAGATGTCCTGCAGCCGTTGACTGATCTTCCTGCTCTTGCCTGTCTGCTCATCCTGCCGGAGATATTTATCTCCACGGCAGGGGTTTATGCCAATTTTTGTAAGTCCTTGACTTCAAAGGACAAAGACAGTAAAATTATCCAGTTTTTAGACAGCCCGAATCTGGTTGGATTATATAATGAGCTGGAAGAGACAATCTTTTGCTCCTACCCGCAAGTAGAGGATATCAAAGATCGTTTGCGGGCTTTTGAACCTGAGCTGTCTCTAGTCAGCGGATCGGGTTCGGCAGTTTTTGCTGTTTTTACCGATCAGAGCCGAGCAGACCGGGCCCGCAATAAGCTGCGGTCTGAATTTATGGTTTGTCTTACGGAGACGCTTTCACGAGAAAGATACTGGAATCAGGTAAAAACTGGGGTGTAGCCAAGCGGAAAGGCAGCGGCCTTTGGAGCCGCCATTCGGAGGTTCGAATCCTCCCACCCCAGCCAGATTTCTCCTAGATTCCAGCGCCGGTACTCGGAGAAGTTATTATATTGGGAGAGAAGGAAAGTATGAAAGTTTTTAGCGGCTCTTCGAACAAAGATTTGGCCAAAGAGGTCGTTGGTTACCTGGGGATGGATCTGGGGAAAAGCGTCCTGGAACGTTTCAGCGACGGAGAGATCCATTTCTACATTGATGAGAATGTGCGAGGGGAAGACGTTTTTGTGATCCAGACCGGATCCCAGGAGCGAAATTTTCATCTTATGGAATTGTTTATTATGATCGATGCGCTGAAAAGGGCCTCAGCGGAACGAATATCGGCCGTCATTCCTTACTACAGTTACTCTCGTCAGGACTGGAAAGACAGGCCACGTGTTCCTCTGACCGCCAGGTTGGTTGCAGACCTCCTGGAATCTTCAGGCGCGGACCGGGTTTTGACCATGGACCTGCATTCCCCTCAGATTCAGGGTTTTTTCTCCGTCCCGGTGGATAATCTTATGGCTCAAGGTGTGTTCGCTAAATATGTGGAAGGACTTAACCTGGATAATCTCTCGGTGATATCTCCAGATGCAGGGGGGGTGGGGCGAGCCAAGTGGTTTGCCAAGCTCCTTAACGCTGATCTGGGGATCATCGACAAACGGCGACCGCAGCCGAACGTGGCTCAAGTGTTCAATGTGATCGGAGAGGTGAAAGGCCGCAACGTCGTTATCTTGGACGACATGGTGGACACGGCCGGAACATTGGTTAAAAGCGCTGAAGCGCTGAAGCGAGAAGGGGCACGCAAGGTTTACGCTGCTTGCACCCACGCGGTGCTTTCGGGCAAAGCCGTAGAACGGATCAACAATTCCATCCTGGAAAAATTGATTGTGACCAATACCATTCCTGTTCCCGCTGAATTCAACCAAACCGGGAAGATCGAGGTGCTATCCGTAGCTGAACTCTTTGGCGAAGCCATTCGCAGGATTCACGAAGGAAGCTCCGTCAGCTCATTGTTTACCTAAGGAGGATTAGAGATGAGTATTACTATTAAAGCAGAAGTGAGAGAAACCCGAGGAAAAAATGCTGCCCGTCGCCTCCGGAGCAGCGGTAGACTCCCCGCTGTTCTGTATGGACCCGGGGCCGAAAATGTTTCACTGGGCCTGAGCAAAAAGGATATTTTTAGCATCTTGAAGTCGGAATCGGGTGAAAACACCTTGTTTAAAGTGGCGTTTGACTCCGAGAAAAGGGATGTTATGATCAAAGACTACCAGCAGGATGTTGTTTCCGATGAGGTGTTGCACGTGGATCTTATTCAGATCTTGTTGGACAAGGTCATTCGTGTAAACGTTCCCATCGAGATCGTGGGTGAAGCCGTCGGCGTAAAATCCGAAGGTGGCTTTGTGGACTTTTCTGTCCGAGAGGTTGAGATCGAATGCCTTCCCGGTGCTATCCCAGAACAAGTGACCATCGATATCAGCGAACTGCATCTCCACCAAGCATTTAAAGTCGAGGACCTGGCAGAGATCGAAGGCGTAAAATACATCATGGACCCCAATATCTCTTTGGTACAAATCCAAGCGCCCTCTATTGAAGAAGAAGAAGAAGTTGAGGAAGAAGTACTGGAAGAGGGAGAGATCATGGCTGAGGGAGAAGAGCCGGAAGTCATCAAAAAGGATAAGGAAGAGGAAGCATCTGCCAAGGGGGCAGAAAAGAAGGAGTAATCCGTGTGGGCTGTGGTGGGACTGGGAAATCCAGGTCTTAAATATTCACGTACACGGCACAACGTAGGATTCCTTTTTGTCAAGGGGCTCGCTCAGAACTGGGGGATAAAGCTCCGCAAGCGCCGCCATCTCTCAAAACTTATCCTGGCGGACCATCACCAGAGACAGATCCTTCTGGCTATACCCCAAACCTTTATGAATGCCAGCGGTCAGGCCGTCGACCGGCTGTTGGAAAATTACCATGTTAAACCCGGACACACGCTGATCGTTTATGATGATTTTGACCTGGCTCTCGGAGAGATTCGCATCCGCAAAGAGGGCAGCGCCGGTTCACACAAAGGAATGCGCTCCGTGATCCAGGAGCTGGGCACCTCTCAAATTCCCCGTCTCCGTATCGGGATCGGCCCCCTGCCGGAAACAGCCGATCCGGTCGAGTTTGTGCTTTCCCCTTTCACCAAGGAGGAACGACTGTCTTTAGAGCAAAGTCTGAACAAGGCTCGCGAGGCGGCGGAAATTATCTTTGCGGGAGATATTGAGCAGGCTATGAACCTCTTCAACTAAGATGAATTATTCATAAAGACTGTCGACACTTCTGACGTGAACATCCCAAAATTCAAATGTCGACAGTCTTTACCCTTCGGGCGAGCGGATCTCACTGCATCTGCTTCGTTATGTCGGGTCTCGCAGTGGTAAACCACAGCTTCACCCTCCATGCCTCGCAGCTTCAGCAATCTCCACTCGTGAATAATCCATCTTCCATCTGAATTATTCATACAGATTGTCGCCCCCTATGATGTGAAAATACAAAAAATCAAACGGCGACAATCTTTACCCTTCGGGCGAACCGTTCTCGGACCGTGAATAATCCAGACAAGAGAGGATTAGTCGGTTAAAATTCGACTGGAGCAAAGCCATCCCCAAATTCTGGTATCATCACGGCGGATGCTTACTTAATCAGTTTGCCATTTGACTATTTGGGGGTTTTTGGATATGATGCTGTTTTAAAAATTTTAATCACAGCGCTCCTTGTTCCT
>JAUWSR010000319.1 GCA_030609975.1 Acidobacteriota bacterium
CCCAGCCTTTTCTCCAACATTCCCTCCGGTACTTTTTTTCTAGCTCTTTTTTTTCTGGCACTCTGTTTCGCCGCCTTTTCATCGCTTATCGCCCAATTGGAACTTATCACCCGGATTTTCATGGATGGAGGAATGACCCGAAGAAAATCCGTGATGATCGTAGGCGCAGCATGTTTTCTACTTGGCCTGCCCTCAGCTTTGAGTTTAGGCTTTTTCAATAACCAGGACCATGTTTGGGGATTAGGACTGATGGTCAGCGGTTCATTTTTCATTTTTTTAGTCCTTAAAACCGGGCCGAGAAAGTTTCGTGAAGAGATCATCACGTCCGCGGAACATAAAATCAAACTGGGAAAAGCGTTCGATTTTCTAGTGACGTTTATCCTGCCCGTACAACTGGTGGCAATGCTGTTTTGGTGGTTCTGGGCAAGTTATCAAGGCGACCGTGAAAACTGGTTGGATATCTTTTCCCGCTCCTCTGTCGGAACTGTGCTGTTTCAATGGGGTATAGCGCTGGCAGTATTTATCCTATTTAATAAAATCATCACGAGAAAATTGCAGGTGAGCCAAAATGACAACTGAAGCCCTTTTAATGATGATACTTATATTCGGCCTCTGCCTCAGTGGATTCCTGCTGTCCCTTTATCTTTCCTCCAAGGAAAACTGAGAGACCCCAGGTATCATCTCAGGGCAGAATATGCTTGAATTTCAAACAGAGGTAGTGTATCTTAATTGGGACATGAGGCTAAGCAAGATACAGATCGAACATCTCGCATTCTCGATCGTCCGTAATCTGCTTAAAGACGAGAAGATATTAGCGGATAATAAGAACAAATTGGTCGAGGAAGTCAATATCCTGCTTACGGAAGAATTCCTTCTTGAGGACAAACTTGATCAGGAAGTACGGGAACTGTTAAACCAACACATGGAAAAGATCCGTAGTGATAACATCGAGTACCAAACGATGTTTAAGATGATCAAGACAAAGTTGGCCAGAGAAAAGGACATCGTCCTATGAGCATACGGCTGTCCAGAGAGAAGATCAATTATCTTTCACGAAAGATCCTCGATCGTCTTTTCGTTGATGATGAAGTGGAATTCTTAGACGAATCCAATGATATACGACTTTCCATCCTACACAGTATTGAAGAAGAGATGAAACTCTATGACCTGATCGATAAAAAAGCGATAGAAAAGATCGAATCCCAAAAGAAACCCATCAAAGACGGTAGCCGCGAATGGGAGATCCTTTATCGGAAATATTATAACGACGAGATCAATAAACTCGGTAAATTCTTTTAAGTACTTCACGTTTCATCGATATTCAAGTATGGCTTCACTCTAACGCAGATTATTTACGCCTTTTCTCTTCTTATCTTCGGTCGATCTCAAAACTCCGCATGTCAACAATGAAACGATAAACTTGGTCTGCTCCACGACAAAGCATATTCCCTTGTCCTCTTCGTGCTCAGACATTTCGCTCGACCACTCCGTGGTCCCTTCAGATGTGGCCTTTTTTAATGAGGTAGTCTTTGAGGGCGTGTTTCCAATGGGAGAAATCGGAGAGCCCGAGATCTTTGGCACGTTTGTTTTCAAGCACAGAGTAGGCGGGGCGGGGTGCTTTGGCTCCGTAGGTCGCAGAATCCACAGGGATGACGTCAGGTAGTTTACCGAGCAGCAGGAATATTTCCTGGGCAAAGCCATACCAGGTGCACTCCCCCTCATTGGTGAGGTGATAAAGCCCGTATTTTTCGTGCCCAAGCAGCTCGATCACTTTGTCGGCAAGTTCCCAGGTTGAGGTCGGAGTGATCCATTGATCATCGACAATACGAAGCGGCTTCCCGTTGTCTGCCAAAGACACCATGGTGTCCACAAAATTATTGCCTTTCCCCCAGCAACCGGCCGCACCGTAGAGGCCACAGGTCCGTATGATGAAATGACAAGGTACGATGCTGCTCACAAAAAACTCACCGGCCAGCTTTGAGACTCCGTAAACGCTTAAGGGGGCAGCTTCATCCATCTCGATATAAGGGGCTCGTTTATTGCCGTTGAATACATAGTCTGTGCTGAAGTGAACCAATACAAGACCGAGATCGCGGCAGGTCAGGGAAAGATCCCGAACGGCCAGAGTATTAAGCGCCAAAGCCTCTTCAGGATTATCCTCACACTCATCCACCCGATTAAAGGCAGCCGTATTGATAACGATATCGGATTTCAGATCGGTCAATATGCTTTTAGCTGTTTCTGGTTGTGTCAGGTCAAAATCAGGATAATAAAGGGGAGCAACCTCAGTCTTGGATTTCAAATGCGCTAGCAGATCCGTCCCCAGTTGGCCGTCCGCACCGATCAGAGCGATCTTGGGGTAACTCATTTGCCTATCACAAAAAAAAGGGCCGGGAAATGTCTTCCCGGCCCTTGCATGTCTTATCTTGAGGCGTGTTTAGAACAGCAGCCTGAATCCAAGTATCAGCTTGTGATTATCTGCGAAAGTTCTTTCGCCGCCCATCGGCCAACGCACACGGAAAAAGATCGAACCGACCTGATTCCAGTTATTGAAGACGTCGAATCCGACATTTCCCAAAAGCTCAAAATCAGCGTCTCGGGTTTCCTTGACGGCGGTCGTGAATCCGGCTCCCGCACCAAAGAAGGCTGGGCCGGCATGGTAATTGATTAAGAAGTCAGCCATCCCGATGGATTTCCAGGGCTCGCCTTTAAGGGCCAGGGCTCCACCGACGACCGCTTCAACATCGAGCTTGTAGGGAATGAGGTAGTAGAAAATACCGATCTCACCACCTCCATAGGGACCATGGCTGCCTCTTGCCCATGCTGGGAAAATGTTTGCATCGCCGAATAAGCGCTTCTGTGTTACTTCCAGTCCTTCGATCTTACAGGGTTCAGACATCGCTCCAAAATCATCTGTTACGACGGCTGTGATCGTAAACACACCAGGAGCTTCAAAGACTTTTTCAAGAGTGAAAGGCTTCGTTGTATCCGAGAAGGTGTCAACGACATTCCCCGTCTCATCTTTGATCTCAAAATCAACCTTTACGACTTCTCCATCCGGATCTGTGGAATTGGAGGCGTCAAAAGTGATCGGCCTTCACACATAGTTTTCACAAGGCAG
>JAUWSR010000292.1 GCA_030609975.1 Acidobacteriota bacterium
GAGAGCGAGTAAATCCCGAAGCGGTCCTCCCCCTGCTCCTCGGGCCAATCCCAATACCGGAAGGTCCACTCATTGAGTCCGGCTTGGTAGATCGCATCCAACTGGATTCCGAACATATCCGAGATCTCATATCGTGTGTAGGCCCCCAGATGGCCCTGCAGTGTGGTCTTATCGGAGAGGGAGGAGCGATAATGCCAATCGAAATCCCAGCCTAGGCCACTGCTCCATCCGGCATAGATCCCGAACGCCCATTTCCCGCTTCCGGATGCAGGCGCTGCAGATAGATAAGGGGAGATAACTTGAACCAACAAAAGAAAAAGACACAGACGCTTCACATCTCGCACAATACCCACCCTCCCTGGAATCTAGGCAGTCAGAGGCTTATAGTAACCGGCCCGGCCAAAGGCGTCAAGCTCGACAGCTGTCCGGGAAACTGAAAGCCTATTCGATGATCCGGTAGGCATAGATGCACATTTCATGACGGGGTTCGAGAAGGTAGAGGCGGTCCTGAAATATCTGGACCTCCCCTGCATGATGCGTGAGAGGGATCTTGCCTAAAAAGTGTCCCTCAGGAGAGAAAAGATGGAAAGCAAAGGCATCGATCTTGGTTAAATCACTTGTCTGCAGGGGTTGGGCACCCTCATAGCGGCCGTCCCCGTCCCGGAAGTGCATGGTGAGACCCATCTCCTCAAACTTCAACTGGCGTTCATAGGATAAAACCCAAAGGCGTCCCCGGCCATCCAAGGTTATATCGGCTGAGATAAAATTCACAAAAGGTATGGGGATCTTTCGAGGCCCAAAAGTGTGTTCCTCATATGTGATCTCCTGAGAAACAGGGAAATTCAAGGGCCGGTCCACACTTAAAATCAGATCTCCGGAGGGTGCATACTTCTCGATCTTGTTGCGAGTGCCATAGGCAATATAGATATTATCCGATCCATCACTCGCAAAGGCTATACGGTTAAAGTAGCGAGCACTGTCTGCGTCTTCGTAATGCTCTTCCTGTCCCAGTTCCAAATTCACTTCTCCGGCTGGGTCGAATATACCAAGCAAGGCATCGCTGTCACGAGCGTTATTCCTCAGCACTAGATCACCCGAACTCAGACGCGCCATTTTCCCGGTCATTTTTCCCGCCGCAAGGGCGCCGATCTCCTTGCCTTCGGGAGACAGAACCTTCAAGGCATTGGTGGCCTTATCCGTGACATAGATCCTACCGGTTTCATCCACAACCAAGCCATCCAAGAATTGGAACTCTCCCGGTCCTTGTCCTTCTCGCCCAAAGGAATCCAGGAAGTTTCCATCAGGGCTTATTTTCTGGATCCGAAAATTTCCGGAGTCAGCTACATACAGGTTCCCTTGTGTATCTAAAGCAATATCCGTAGGCTTATGGAAGGTTAAATTCGAGTCGGTAGTGTCGGGCCCCCCAATCACTTTAAGAAGTTCAAGCCTCATTTTTTGCTCTTCTCCCCAAGCAGCGGCTGTATTGTGTACAAAAACCGCGCCATCTCTGTCTTCCGTGCTATAGGTGAGAGGTTTCTCAGGAGTGTTTCCTTTAGTTTCCTCCTGGTCTGGAACATTGTTCTGATTTTGTCCGCAGGCAAAACAACAAAGAAGTGCTGTCGTGAAGAATAAAACACTCGGTGCTTTCATATAATCCTCCTTGAACTATCTTCCTAATTCTTCCCTTCTCATCCGATCGAAAAAATCCGCTTTTAGCCAATATATATTTCCGGGACCATTCGGAATCCTATATGCGTTTTCTATCTTCACTCGTACTGCAAGGCATCCACAGGATTGGCGCGGGCAGCCCGAATGGCTTGATAGCTAACGGTCGACATGGCAATCGCCAGCGCTGCAAATCCTGTCAAAACAAAAAGCGTCGGCCCCAAATTGACCCGGTAAGCAAAATTATCCAGCCAGTTTCGGCTGATCCAGTAGGCCAAAGGCCAGGCCATGAGGTTCGAGATCAATACCAATACGGCAAACTCCCGGCATAAGGACAGCGTAATACTGGAGACCGAAGCCCCTAGGACTTTCCTGATACCGATCTCCTTGGTACGCTGCTCGGCCGTAAAGGAGGCCAATCCAAAAAGTCCCAGACAGGCAATAAAGACCGCCAGGAAAGAAAAATAGCCCAGGAGACTTCCCATACGCGCCTCACGCCAGTAATAGAGATCAAAATTTTTATCCAAAAATTCATACTCAAAGGGATAGCCCGGCACAACACTTTTCCATGTTTTTTCGATAAAATCCAAGTTGGGGTTTATATTGCCGGGTCGCAGACGAATGACGATATTCCCCAACCAATAGGGGTTGGGAGCCAAAAGCAAGACGAGAGGCTGGATCTGATTCCGCAGAGGTTGAAAATGGAAATTCTTCAGAATTCCGACGACCCTGCCTTTACGCCCGAACATGTTGAAACTGGTCCCCAGGGCTGACTCTTTGCCGATAAGTTTCTCCGTCTCTTCGTTGATCAAAAAGCCTTGCTTTTCGTCCGTAGGAAAATCCCGGGAGAAACTTCGGCCCTCAACCAGACTTAAACCTAGAGTCTCGGGAAAATCGTAGCTGACCGCTGCAAAAATAACCCGGACATCCATATTCGGATCTTTTCCCTCCCAGGAAACGTCTCGTGCATAATCTCTGATGTTATCGGGTCTGCGACCCATGGCCGTCACACCTAAAAAACGAGGACTCTGGAGAAGCTTGCTCTTCAAGGCCGGAAAATATCTGCCCACATCTCCGCGCATGGGAATAAGTAGAACATACTCTTGATCATAGCCTACATCCATGCTCTTCATGAATTCGACCTGGGTGTAAACCACTCCAGCCCCGATGATCAAAAAGACCGATAGAGAGAATTGGACCACCACCAGCGTCTTCCGGAAAAAAGAGCTTTTGGGCTTAGAGCCTAGGGTGCTGCCGAGGGTTCTGGCCGGACGGAAGCTGGAAAGCAAAAGTGCAGGATAGCTGCCCGAAATCAATCCGGTGGCAAGTGTGATGCCTATTACCGCCAAGAGAACCGATTGTGTCCCCAGAATAGACAAAGACAGCTGTTTGCCGGTCAACATGTTGAAAACCGGCAGGAAAAAGGCCGTCAGCATCAAGGCCAGCAGTAAAGCGAAGCAGGTGTAGAGAAGCGACTCTCCAAAAAACTGGCGGATGATATTGCCCCTCTGCGCGCCCACCACCTTGCGCAGACCGATCTCCCGGGCCCGGATAGCGGAACGTGCGGTCGATAGGTTCATATAGTTGATGCAGGCAATAAGCAATACCAGAAAGGCTATAATCGAAAAAATATAGACATACCTGATATTGCCTACGACCTCGCCTTCTCCCATGGTAGCGAACAGCCGCAGCCTTTTTAGCGGATGAAGGAGATAGGAGGTCTTGATATCCGGACCTTTATATTTGCGGATAAGCTCATTGAGCTTGCGGTCCACTTCAGACACAGAGCTTCCCTCCCGGAGCAAAACAAAATTGCTGATGGCATCCGCCCAGCCCTCGGGCATCCGCCTCAGGTTCTGTTCCACAAAAACAAAAGGCACGATCCAATCGTACTGGATGGTGGAGTTGGCCGGAGGTTTCTGAATGACTCCGGTTATTATCATTTCAAACTTGTTTTCAGCCAAGATCACCTGGCCCAAGGGATCTTTTTCGCCAAAATACTTTTGAGCCATCCTTTCGGAGATGACTATGGAGAAGGGCTCCTGTAAGGCGGTTAAAGGGTCGCCCTTAAGCAACGGAAATGAAAACATCTTAAAAAAGGAGGGATCGGTACTTCGCACATCCTCCTCAAAAAAGGAGGTTTCTTCGTAGGATAATTGGAGGCCGCCGAACCGGGTGAAACGTGTCGCAAACAACACCTCAGGCACCTCTTCTTCCAAGGCAGCGGACAGTGGAGCCGGCGTCGATATGGTGTGCATTATGCGACCGGAATAGTCTTGGTCGGCTTCCACTCGATAGAGCAAATCAGCATGAGTATGGAACTTGTCATAGCTCAATTCATCCAGCACCCAAAGCGAGATGAGCAGACAGCAGGCTACACCCAAAGCCAGGCCGGCAATATTGATAAAGGAAAAGCCTTTGTGTCTTTGGATGTTACGCAGGGACACTTTGAAATAGTTGTGGAACATCACAAAGCCCCAATAGACAGTGTTGAGAACGAAACCCGGAAACGACCTTAGGATCTGGAGCCAGTACCAGAGATTGGCATTCACAGTCCCCTTTTTTTCTCGTATGTCATGGTATATCTCTTCAAAATCTCCCAGGACTACACTCTGATTCCTCCGCAAAAGGAATTGGCATAAAAGCCACTCTGCAAATTTAGGGGGCTGTTCAGGCATCCC
>JAUWSR010000003.1 GCA_030609975.1 Acidobacteriota bacterium
GCCTCATCCCGGCGCAGAATGAAAGGATCCTTGCCCTTAAGCTTTAGGGCGGCATTGATCCCAGCCATTAGGCCTTGAGCGGCGGCTTCTTCGTAGCCCGAGGTCCCGTTGATCTGTCCAGCCAGATAGAGATTGGACAGGCCTCGGGTTTCCAGGGTTGGGAAAAGTTGAGTGGGGACTACGGCATCGTACTCGATGGCATAGGCGGGACGCAGGATCTCCGCCTGATCGAGCCCGGGAATGCTCTGCAGCAGCTCTTTTTGTGTCTCGATGGGCAAAGATGAGGAGATGCCGTTGATGTAGACCTCAGCCGTGTCCAGACCTTCCGGTTCCAGGAAAAATTGGTGACGCTTGTGATGAGGAAATTGGACAACTTTCACTTCGATCGAAGGGCAGTACCGGGGGCCGATGCCGGTGATTTTTCCCCCGTAGAGAGCAGATTTTTGCAGGTCCCTCTCTATGATCTTGTGGGTTTTAGGATTGGTATAGCCCATATAACAGGTGATCTTATTTTCCAGGGTTTTGGTGGTCCTGAACGAGAAAGGCACAGGTTTGTCGTCTCCTGGTTGAGGGCTGAACCGGGTCCAATCGATGGTGCCGCCATGAAGTCTCATGGGGGTGCCGGTTTTTAATCGAAAGAGCTTAAAATTCAAGCTATGAAGGTGATCGCTCAGGTGTGTGGAAGGGGGTTCGTTGGCACGCCCTGCAGGGTAGCAGTGGGCGCCGATATGGATCAATCCGTTCAGAAACGTTCCAGGGGTCAGAATAACAGCTTTTGCCTCGAGTTTGTTGCCTTCCAGCGTGTTGAGGCCATGAACTTCCTGATTTTTGATCAGGAGCTCGGTGACGATACCTTGGAAAAGCGTGAGATTGGGAGTGTTTTCCAGCAGGGATTTCATGTTGGCACGGTAGAGCGCCTTGTCCGATTGGGCCCGAGGTGCCTGGACGGCTCCTCCCCGGCTCCGGTTTAACAGCCGAAAATGAATCCCTGTCTGATCTGCCAGTTGCCCCATGATCCCGCCCAAAGCATCGATCTCTCTCACCAGTTGTCCTTTGGCCAATCCCCCACTAGCGGGGTTGCACGACATCTGGGCGATGGTTTCCAGGTTGATTGTGACCAGGCAGGTCTTTTGTCCCATGCGGCTGGCGGCTGCAGCCGCTTCGCAACCGGCATGGCCGGCTCCGACCACAATGACATCGTATGCCTCTGCTTTTCCCATGGGATTTACTTCCCGATACAAAAGCGGCTGAAAATATCCTCCAGGATATCGTCAGCCTGAATCTCACCTGTGAGCTGGCCGATCAGGGGCAAGGTCTTGCGGATCTCCTCAGCAATAATCTCCTCGCTGAAGCCTTGCTCCAAAACGTGTTTGCCCTGATATAGGGCCTTCTGGATATGCTCTAGAAGCAGTTTTTGCCGTAAATGCAGGATGATCTCCTCATCCTTTTCTTCATCTTGAATAAATAGGGAGTGAATCATCTTTTTGAGCTGAGGTATGTTTTGACCGCGCAGGGCTGAGATCTCCAATTTTGGGAGGTTGCCGGCTGCTGCTGCGATCTTATATTTGTCGATCTTGTGAGGCAGGTCCATTTTGTTGAGCAGGATCATGGTTTTATGGCCTTGATACTTTCTGATACGATTCAAGTCCGCTGGTGTTTCTTTGCGGGAGCTGTCAAGGACCAAGAGAATGCCATCCGCCTGAGCCGCCAATTGCTTTCCTCGTTTTATGCCCTCCTGTTCGATAGGGTGAGAACTTTTCTCCAACCCGGCCATGTCGACCAGAGTAAAAAGCGCATCCCCGAGCCTGAAGGGCTCGCGTAGATAATCTCGAGTGGTGCCGGGATGTGGAGTGGTGATCGCCCGATCCTTTTGCAGGAGGGAGTTAAAAAGCGTGGATTTACCCACATTGGTTTTTCCGGTTATAGCTAAAGTCAGCCCTTCTGCCAAACTTTTTCCAAGATCGTAGCTTTTGATCAAAGGAGTGACCATTTCGAGGGAGCGCTGCAAGGTCTTTGCTATTTTCTTGGGAGAAAGCCGGAGTCCTTCGTCCGGAAACTCGAGGCTGGCTTCGATCTGGGAAAGCAGATGGATGATCTGTTGCCTCAGAGTCTGCAGTTTTCGCGACAGGCTTCCTTCCATCTGCCGGAAGGAAATGCGGGCCTGTTTTGTCGAGGTGGCTCGTATGAGATCATTAATGGCTTCGGCCTGGACAATGTCGATACGACCGCCCATAAATGCCCTCAATGTGAACTCCCCGGGATTGGCCAGCCTTGCACCTGCTTGTACTCCCAACCTGACGGCTTCTTCAAGAACCACGGGGCTGCCGTGGCAGCTGATCTCTACCACATCCTCGGTGGTATAGGTTGCTGGAGCAGGAAAATATGTGAGGTAGGCCTCTTCGAAGGCCTCTTGGCTGTCAGGATCGAAGAGATTCCCTAAAACAGGCCGTTTTATTGGTATCCGAGCGCTCTTTTTCTTAGCTTTGAAGATATTCTTTGCGATGGGGAGCGCCTCTTTTCCACTCAGGCGCACGACTCCTAGGCCGCCATAGCCCAGCGGTGTGGAGATCGCGATGATCGTATCTTCGAGCATTCCTCTATTTTAGTCGCTACTCCGGTAACATTCAACTCTTGTCCTGAAAGGCTGCATATCCCTTTTTCCGCTGCACAATAATATACGCATGTTGCAGAAAACAATAAGGATAGATAGGGAGGAGGCTATCTGTGGCTCTTGCGTGTGGCGTAAACACGGACTTTTTTAAGAAATCCCTCACCCATACTTTCTGTGGAGATCCCTGAGATCTGATTTGCGGCGATGTGCACCAGGCGCCTCTCATAGGGATTCATGAGGTCTAAAGTTTCGTTACGGCCGGATTCCTGAACTCGACGGGCCACATGCTTCACATAGTCCTTGAGCTCCCGTTCCTTCCGTTTCCTGAAAAAATCACAGTCCGTCTGGACCTTTTGTGGAGACATTTTGTTCAAGATGTGCTGGAAAGCCAGGAGCAAAGCGCCATCTTTCTGCAGGAGCAGACCTTTATCGGCACCATCGAAGATAATATAGAGCATATCCTGGCCTTGTTTGGTGTAGTAATGAAGGTCTAGGGGATACTTGGCCAAAAGCGAGTCTAAAAATTTAGTGGCCGAGTAATCTTCATTGGTCAGTTTTGGCCAGGCACGGATAACGATCTCCTTGGTTTTAATGCCAAAAAGCTTGGTTTTTTCGGCAACGATCTCGTAATTGAATTGAGTGCGCGGGATCTTCAGGATGTGTTCGGCATGGCCGATGGCATCTTCTAAGTTTCTACCCAAGAATTCTTGCTTTTCGCTATTTTTTTCTTCGTTTTCCATGGGATTCCTTCTTTTGCTTTTGTCGGATTCGGTTAAAGATGTATTGTTGTCCGATTTGAAGGACATTGTTTGTCAGCCAATAGAGCACCAATCCACTGGGGAAGTTGATGAAAAATATGGTCATGATCACGGGCATGATCAACATCATGCGTTGTTGAGTGGCATCACCTGTTGTAGGCGTCATTTTTTGGTTGATGAACTGCGTGAGGCCCATGAGGATCGGCGTAATGTAGTAGGGATCTTTGAGCGAAAGATCGGTGATCCAAAAGGCGAAGGGACTTTGGCGGAATTCCACCGCGACCATGAGCAGGCGGAAGAATCCCCAGAAGATGGGTAGCTGGATGAGCATGGGCAGACAGCCCCCTGCCGGGTTCACGCCGTGTGCTTTGTACATCTTCATGGTCTCTTCGTTGAGCTTGCGGCGCTGTTCAATGTCCTGTTTGGCTTTTTTATACTTGGATTTGAGAGCCTTCAACTTCGGCTGCAGTTCCTGCATCTTGGCCATGGATTTGGTGCTGTGGTAGGTGAGGGGAAAGAACACGATCTTGGTGATGAGTGTGATCAGGATGATGCACACTCCCCAGTTGGGGAGGGACTTGTGGATCTCCTTCATTCCAACGTAGAGGATCTCGGCAATAAATCCGAATATACCGAATTTGACGATGCGTTTGCTCTCATGGCCGAACTCCGTGAGGAGGTCGTACTGTTTTGGTCCCAGGTAGGCATGCTTGGCCTGAGTTACCCCAAGGAAGTAATAGGGTGTCTGGTTGATGATCTCCTGGGTAAATACGGCATTTGCGCTCAGAGGGGCGGTGACGAGCAGAGTCGCGAAGTACTGATCGTCATATCCGGCCCAGCTGACCGAGCCGTATGTGCTTGTGGCCGGATCATATTTTCTCTCCTCATGGCGTAGGACCTTAACTCCGTTGTAGACAGAAATCCCCGGGGAGCTGCTGCCCATACGCCCGCCTTGTGCGGCAGGTGAGAGGTTGCCGAATTTTGGGCCCCAAACCAGAAGGGGATCGAGCTGCTGCCCGCCCTGCCAGAGGGTGGCCTGAATGTCAAAATCGTATTTTCCACCTTTAAAAGTGAAGACCTTTTCCGCCCGATTGCCCTGTTGATCAGCATAGGTAAAGCGGATTTCCTCGAACTGGTCATAGGCCAGATCCAGGCTCACTCGAGAGGGCTTGAAGAGGGCGGAATTGAGCATTTGATCGAATTCAAGGTTTCCGGTCTGAAGAGCAAAGGGATAACGACCGATCTCATGCGCACCGGCCGCCACCAATTCCAGATCTTCTCCGTTCTCGTCCTTGTGTTCTTTGAGGCGCCAGCTCTTAAGGACCGCGCCCTTGTTGGTCCAGACGGCCCTATAAAGAGGGGTGTCGACGATGACGTCCGTTTCCCGCTCGTCTGCGATCGGTTGAATGTCTTCTTCAACGACGGATTCTTTATTGCCCGCTTCTGCCGCCTGGCTTTGTGGATCAGGCTGTTGAGAGGCCGGCTGTACCGTCGGCTGTTGTACAAGCTGGGCCGGAGCCTCGATTGTTTTTTCGGGCAGCGGCGGTTTTTTGCCGAAAAATGCCTGGTAGCCGAAGAGGACCAAGAATGAGAGTACGATGGCCAGCAGCAGTCTTTTTTCCATTGATATTCCTTTAGGGGACCGGGTCTACTCCTCCGGGGTGCAAGGGATGGCATTTGCACAGCCTTTTTGTACCCAGGAACAGGCCTTTGAGCAATCCGTGTTTTTCTATAGCTTGGTAAGTGTAATCCGAGCAGGTAGGAAAGAAGCGACAGTGATTGCCCAGAAAGGGCGACATCAGCTTTTTATAGCCTCTGATCAGAACAAGCGCTATAGGTTTCATAGTGTATGGCTTCTTTTGTTGATGAAGCGGATTGCTTTCAGGTATTCTTCCTGCAGAGTTTCCCACGGTGCCTCACGGATTTCTGACTTTGCGATCATAATCAAGTCCAGAGTATCGTTATACAATCCTTTTTTCCTGCGAAATAAAACCCTCATCCATCTCTTGGCCTTGCTTCTCTTGACGGCATTACCCACTTTTTTGCTGGCGACGAACGCCATCCGGGAATGGTCTAGATCATTGGAGAGATAGACAAGGTTAAAATATCTTCCTCGGTAACGATTACCTCTTTTATATATCGATGCAAAATCGCTTTTCTTTCTTATCCTCTCATGAGGGCGGAGAGACTCTGACATTAAACGACATTAGACTGCGAGTCTTTTTCGGCCTTTTTGTCTTCTATTCTTGATAACCTTCTGGCCGCCCTTGGTTCGCATGCGGACCAGGAAGCCATGATTCTTACTTCTTTTTCGTTTATTAGGTTGAAATGTTCTCTTCATCTTTCTATTTCTGCACGCAAGTGATTGTGAATTATGTATGTTAATAAACCTTCCTTCATCTGTCAAGCCATAAACGCGTCTTTATGCAGACACCCTGAGAGGAAAGATTTGACTCTATGGTCTGATTTGTCTATAATAAACCTGATATGATGGATTATTTCTCCATCGGAGATAAGGTTATTTACCCTACGCAGGGCATCGGCGTGATCGAGGATATCCAAGACCAGGATCTCTATGGAGAGCTCTTCCATATCTACCATTTGAGGATCCTAGCCAACAACACACTCATTCTGGTTCCATCCTCCAACGCTGAGGAGATCGGTATCCGGAAGCTCATCTCGACAGAAAAAATTTCCATAGTCCTGGATTATCTGGGCAACGGGACCATCGAAGTCAGTATGAATTGGAAAGGTCGTTTCAAGGAACACACCAGCTTGATGAAAACCGGATCCATCCTGGATATGGCGGAGGTTCTGAAAAGCTTGTTCTATTTGAACTTGATCAAACCGCTGTCTTTCCGCGAGAAAAAAATGATGGACAAGGCTAAGGAACTTCTGGTGACTGAGATATCAGAAGTTGCGGAAACGCCGATCAGTGACATCGAGAGACAGCTGTTGGACAATCTTTCCAATTGTTTTAAGAACATATCTGCGCGGTTGAATTCCTGATTTTTCGATAATGCGGCTGTGAACCCCGTGTGTAAATCTTTATAATATCCTACAGCGCTTTTGTCTGGGATTAAACACAACCCTTACAGTGGATGTAAAATGAAGCTCATTGCCAAGAATAAAAAAGCCTATTTCAATTATGAGCTCCTGGAAAGCTATGAGGCGGGCATCTCTCTTCTCGGTAGTGAGGTCAAGTCCATCAGGGAAGGGCGCATCAGTCTGAAAGAAAGCTATGCAGAGGTCAGAGATGGGGAAGTCTACCTGCTTTCCTGCCATATCAGTCCCTATGAACCGGCCAACCGGCTCAATCACGATCCCTTGCGCGAGCGAAAGCTGCTGCTGCATCACCGTGAGATCAAGCGCTTAACGGGAAAGATCAAAGAACGGGGTTTCACTCTCGTCCCCACCCAAGTGCGGATCAATGACCGGGGCAAGGTAAAGATCGAGCTCGCTCTGGCCCGGGGAAAAAAGACCCACCAAAAACGGGAGGTGATCCGGGAAAGGGATCGAGATCGGGAAATGCGAGCCGAGATCAAACATTTTAAGAGGTAAGACGGTATCAGCCGCAATCTATCTTAAGCTTTAATTCCCTCATGCGGCTCAGATAGACAGCGACTGATATTACCAGCACGATTTGTTACAATATGGATGTTTTCATAAATTGACTTTTCTGGTTATACGGAGTAGGGTGGTTCGAAATAATAAATTATAAAATATTGAAAGTGAGATCGAGTTGGCAAACGTAAAAAAACATAAAGGCGTTATTGGTATCCTGACCGGTGGAGGAGATGTTCCTGGGCTGAATCCGGCAATTCGGGCTATTACCATTCGTGCTCTCAGGGAAGGATACAAGGTGATCGGTCTCCGTCGGGGATGGGCGGGGCTGCTTGACATGTCCTGTGACGCCGATGCGCCGCAGGATCACCTATTTATGGAACTCACCGAGGAGGTCGTCAACAAGATCGGCCGTACGGGCGGAACCTTTCTCCACACGTCGCGTACCCGTCCCAGTCACGTGCCTGATGTGAACGTGCCCAATCACCTTAAAGACAAGTATGGTGACAAAGTCAATGACCTGACCCCTGAGGTGTTAAAGAGCCTCGATTGTTTAGGGATTGATTACCTGATCCCGCTCGGCGGCGATGACACCTTGAGCTATGGCGTCAGACTCCACCGGGAAGGTGTAAAGGTCATCGCTGTTCCCAAGACCATGGATAACGATGTCCCCGGTACGGATTATTGTATCGGTTTCAGCACCTGTGTCACCCGGACCATTGAGATGACGCATGCCCTGCGCACCACAGCCGGGTCCCACGAACGTTTTCTGGTCATAGAGGTTTTCGGCCGCTATGCTGGTTTTACGGCTCTGCTCCCCACTATGGCGGGAGCGGGCAACCGCTGTCTCATCCCCGAGTTTAAGTTCAATATCGAGCTCCTGTGCGAGCTTTTGACCAAGGACCGCCAGACCAATCCCAGCTGTTATTCTGTGGTGTTGGTGTCGGAAGGGGCTGTCTTTGATGGGGACGAGATGATATTTGAGGATGATGAACAGGACATGTATGGGCATAAAAAGCTGGGGGGCATCGGGGATCTGGTCTCTCAAAAGCTGAAAGAGCTGTCGCCTCAGTTCAATCAGGGACGCCGAATCAATGTGATCAACCAGCGCCTCAGCTACTTGGTCCGCTGTGGAGTTCCCGATGCCATCGATTCCATCGTGCCTATGGCCTTTGGCAACCTGGCGCTTGACCTTATCCTGCAGGGGAAATCGGGAAGGATGGTGTGTCTCAGGAATGGGCAGTATGACAATGTACCCATAGATGTGGTGACCAGCACCAAAAAGATGGTGGATGTGGCCAAGTATTACAACACCGAACGGCTGCGGCCCTTTTACAAGAGCTTCAATTTCAAGCCCCTCTTTATCATGACGAGTGACTACTAAGCTGAATTATTCATAGAAGCTGCCGACATTGTCCATTCAAAAGAACTCAATTTACTGTCGGCATCTTCTACCCTACGGGCGAGCCGATCTTGGCACATCGACTTCGTTGCAGCCCCTTCGGTGTAGGTAACTACACCTCCTGAGCCGCTTCCTTGTCGCTACACCAACCTCGGCCCGTGAAAAATCCATCTTTCACCTGAATTATTCCACTGTCGACCCTAAGGATGTGAAAGTACAAAAATACAAAAGTTGAAAGTCTTAACCCTATGAGTTGTATAGGTGTAATTAGTGTATTTCAGGAGCGTGAGAATTCCTGGTTGCTGAGGCGAAGGAGCCAGCGGTGTAGGGGGACCAGAGGCTCATATTTCTGGAAGCAATAGTCGATGAGTTTCTCTGAATAGAATTCTTCAGGAATGGACGTTTCTGATCCGGCGTACAGCCCGTTGTGAAGGAGCAGCTCGGCATTGGGGTGCTGCGAATCAAAGCCTGCAGGAACACGCTTGTAGTGTTTCCCTCCCAGAGTATACTCCGGAAATTTGGCGATTGCTTTTAAAGCCTCTGCCAGCTCTGTTCCATATTCCGGATGCACGACCGCACTGCGATAGTGTTCGAGCATGGTACGGGGAAACATGTACAGCCCCACTCCCAGCATGAGGTTGGGAGGTTCGAGGTGAAAATAAAAGCCCGGACATTCCATCTTGGAGCGGGTGCCCTCCCAGAAAAATATCCCCAGATGCGTTTTGTAGGGGGATTTGTCCGGGCTGAAGCGGGTGTCGCGGTAGATGCGGAAGATGGAGCGGTTGGTTTTGGGAACGGCTATGATGTCAGGAGATATACTTTGAAGCTTTTCTCCCATAGCGACTATAAAGGCCTTGGCCGGATCCATCACCTGGGCCTCAAAAACCGGTTTGTTCTTTTGAAACCATTCCCTGTTGTTGTTTCGTTTTAGGGATCTGAAAAATTTCACACTCTGTTCCGGGAAACCTGTAAAATTGCTGCTGGACGGCATAATTTCTCCTTCTATTTGAAAATCAGCCCGGGAAATCGAATTCAGCTATAAGCGGAGCATGATCGGAGGGGGTCGGTTTGCTGCGTTTTCGCGGCCACATGTCCACGTTGACAGCCTGACACTCTTTGAGGAGTGGCTCTGTGCACAAGACATAATCGATACGCATACCTTCATCCTTCCAGATGGCTCCCCCCATATATCCCCACCAGGTGAATTGTTTTTGATCGGGATAAAAATGGCGGTAGACATCGGTCAATCCCCAGGACATGAGTTTTTCGAAGGCAGCCCTTTCTTCAGGCATGGTCCCGATGGTATCGTGCAGGGCTTCAGCGGAGTACACATCTGCATCCGTACGGGTCACATTAAAATCTCCCACCAGGATAAGCCGGTCCTTGGGTGTGAAGTGCTGCTCCAAGTAAGAGATCAGATGGGCGTACCAATCTTGTTTATAATCGAATTTTTCCTGTCCTCGTTCTCCCCCACGCGGGACGTAGAGGTTTATAATCGTTGTGTCGCCCGTACGGGCGGAGATGAAACGGCTCTGCTGGTCCCAGTCCTCGTCCCCGTAGCCCTTTTGGACCTGAGAAAGTGGAGTACGGGAGCAGATGGCCACACCATTGTAGGCTTTCTGGCCGAAAACCGCACAAGAAATTCCTTTGGCTTCGAACTCCGGAAACGGAAAAAACTCCTCTATCAGCTTGAGTTCCTGGAGGCACAGGATGTCGATATCATTTTCCCTGTGATCCAGCCAGGACATCACCAGTTCCTTGCGGGCCTTGATGGAGTTGACGTTGAAGGTGCAGATCTTCATGATTCCCTTTTGCTGAAGCGAAAAGCGAAAGCGATGGCCCGAAGTAAACTCTCAGGGCTTGCCTGGTTCTTACCGGCGATGTCGAAGGCTGTGCCATGGTCAGGGGAGGTGCGGATAAAGGGGAGTCCCAGCGTGACATTCACTCCTTCTTCGAAAGCCAGCAGTTTAAAGGCGATCAATCCCTGATCATGATACAGGGAGATGACGATCCTGTCCGGTCGATCCAGGGCCTCCCGGCAGATCGTATCCGGCGGAAAAGGGCCGGAGATGGGCATGCCCTGAGCCCGGGCGTCTTCTATAGCCGGACGGATCTCGGTTTCTTCCTCTTGTCCCAGGATCCCTCCTTCTCCTGCATGGGGATTCAATCCGGCCACCAGGAAAGAAAATTCTTGAGACATAGCCCGGGTTTGGCTATAAAGATGCAGAAAAAAGTCTTTGAGCGGATCCCTTTTGATCCGGAGCAAAGCATCCTGTAGAGGGATGTGGTGAGAAAATAGGGCAAGATTGAGGCGGGAAGAAAAGAAGCACATGATCGCTTCAGGGAAAAGGGTTTCAAGATATTCTGTATGCCCTGCATATGGTATCCCCGCCAGATTCCAGGAGAACTTGGAGATCGGAGCGGTGACCACAGCATCCAATTTTCCCTCACGGGCATCGTTTATCGCCTCTTTGAAATAAGCAAAAGAAGCCTGACCGTTGCTTTTCAGGGGCTCCCTGTTTGAAGGCTGAATTCCGGGGCTGATCACTTCGTGTACAATAACTCTCGGGGAAGAAGATTTTGAGACGAGGCGTCTTACCTGTGATTCCACAATAGTTGAAGCTCCGTAAAGGATAAAATCAGCTTCAGGCAGCCGTTCAGGTGAGTCCAGAGCTTTGCAGACGATCTCCGGGCCGATCCCACCAGGGTCTCCCAGCGTGATCCCGATTCTAGGAACCGGGATCCTCCGCCTTGTAGAGGTACTTGATACTGTGTTTGTAGATCAGGAGATTGGGGGCATCGGTGCGGTTGAGCTTGATGCATTCCCGGTCGTACCATTCGACCAGGCCATCAATGACTTCTCCGTCAGTCAGCACGACCACCATGGGTATTTTCTTGTTCATCTGCTTGAGAAAGTAGTAGTTCTCTGCAAAGGTCTCAAAAGCAGGATGGGGCTTCTTTTTCCCATGGTCGCTTCTTGGTTTTTCTTTAAATTCAGAAAGATTGGGACGGATAAGTTTCCTATTCATCGTATTCTCCGCGGGTTTTATTTTGCGGCAATCAGAAATTAATCTTTGCTTAGAATTATAGCATTAAAACTCAGATATTTCAATCTCATGAATTGTCATTTGCGTTCGTCTCTCCACTTCCTCAGCTCCTGGATGAGGTCCATATCTCCTATTTCGTTGCGGATTTTATCCTGGGTCTGAATAGCTCTTTCTATACTTTTCTGCTTCTTTTTATCTATCTTTTTGTCTGCCAATACTTCTAGATGCATTTTTATTTAATCATTATGCTTATTCTAAAGACGGAATATACTTGATAATTATCTCATGAGTTTTGAGAAAACTTCGTATATTAGCCATTCAAAGAGGATAAATTCTCAGACAACGAACAAATAGACTCCGAACAGATGAGCTCAATATTACCTTGTTTTGAATTTATCGTGTAGAGGGGACTTCGGTCTTTTCAATTCGAGACTTAAAGGCTTGAAAGATGAGCGGCAGTACGATCAGGGTGACGAGCGTGGAGGTGGTCAGTCCGCCTACCACCACGGTTGCCAGCGGCCTGTGGATTTCCGCGCCGGGACCTTGAGCCAGGAGCAGGGGCAGGATCCCAAAAATGGTCGTGAAGGAGGTCATCAACACCGGCCGCAGCTTGATGGAGATGCCATACTGGATTGCTTCCTGCAGGCTCTTTCCCTTTTTCAGGCTGCGATGGAACGCGGAAAGCAGGACCAGACCGTCTTCCAAAGCGATACCGAAGATCGCGATGAAACCAATCGAGGCAGGCACACTGAAGTACTGGCCGGATAACTTGAGTGCGATGATCCCTCCAGTCAGAGCCAAGGGGATATTGATCAGGATGATCAACACTTCTTGGTAGGAGTAAAAGATCGTGAATAAAAGCAGGGCGACCAGAGCCAGAGTGATGGGGGTTATGATGCTGAAACGGCGTGCCGCCCGTTCTTGGAGTTCGAACTGTCCTCCCCATTTCACCATGTATTGGGGAGGGAGTTCGACCTGGCTGTCGATGATATCCTGAGCTTCATCCACAAAGCTGCCGATGTCGCGGCCGCGAATATTGCATTGTATGGTGATAAAGCGCCGATTGCCTTCGCGGTTGATGATCCTGGGGCCTTCGATCTCTTCGATGGCGGCCATCTGGATCAGCGGCACTTGGCCGCCGTCCGGGAGTCGGATCATCAGGTTGGATATCTCCTCGATTCCGCCTCGGGCTTCAGACTCGAAACGCAGGAAGATGTCGAAGCGTTTTTGTTCTTCATAGATCTGGCCGATGTCTATTCCTCCGATCGCGGTTTCGATCGTTTCCTGGACATCGTCGATACTGACCCCATAGCGAGCGATCCGGTCTCGATTGAGGACGATCTGGACATGATTCTGGCCGGAGAACTGTTCCATCTGGACGTCGGCTGCGCCCCGGATCTCACCGATCAGGTCTTTGATCTGGGTGGCTTTCTCTTTGAGGATATCGAAATCTTCTCCGTAGAGCTTCACCGCCAACTGCGCCTTCACCCCAGTCAACAATTCATCCAGGTTGTGGGCGATAGGTTGAGTCATGTTAAGGTTGATGCCGGGAAATTTCTCGAGGCGGTGCTCGATCTCATTGATGAGCTCATCCTTGTGCTTGAAGGCCGTCCATTTTTGGATGGGTTTGTGCCTGATCAGGATCTCGGCGTCGTTAATGAGATGGGCGTGGCTCCCCACTTCCCCACGTCCGATACGGCTGAGCACTCCTGTGATCTCGGGAACGTCGATGATGACTTTCTCGATCTCCGTAGTCATTTTGACAACCTCACCCAGGGCGATGTTGGGATCGAAGGTAGCGCGTAAATGCAGAGTCCCTTCCTCCAGATAAGGGATGTATTCTCTTCCCAGGAAAGGGATGAGGGTCATCCCGCCGGCAAAGATCAGGAAGGTGACAAGAAAAACCTGTTTGCGGTGTTTTTGGCAGAATGAGAAGAGCGGAAGGTAAGCCTTTTTGATATTTCGGATAAGGAAAGGCTCCCTCAGGCATGCTTCCTTGCTCTGCTTAAAAATAAAATATGACAAAGCCGGGATGGAGATTACGGCGAAAGCGATAGACCCCAGCAGCGCGAAGGATATGGTGAATCCCATGGGCCGGAACATGATACCCTCTACACCCGTGAGTGTAAATATGGGAAGAAAAACCAGGATGATGATGGTAATAGCAAAAAACAACGGCCGTCCTACCTCTTGACCGGCGGCAAGGATGCCTGTGGCCTTATCTTCGCAGTTGACCTTAAGATGACGGTGGATATTCTCCACAAAGATGATGGCGGCGTCGGCGATAAGGCCGATAGCGATGGCCAGACCCCCGAAGGAGATCAGGTCCGCGGCCAGGTTGAAGCGCTGCATCAGGATAAAAGAGAAGAGGATGGAGAAGGGCAGCGAGAGCACTACGATCATCGCCGAAGGGAAATCTCCCATGAACAAGAAAAGTACGATAATGATGAGCAGGATCCCGAGTAAAAGGTTCGTGGACACAGTAGAAAAGCAGCTTTTAACCAGGGATGCCTGGTTGTAGAAGGGAACGATCTTGACCCCTTCGGGCAGGGAACGGTTGATCTCAGTGATCCGCGCTTCCAGGTCTTCGATAACCTTAGCGGTGTTGGATCCGAAAAGCTTGAGCACCAGGCCCACCACTTTTTCTCCTTGGCCGTTGACCAAGGCGGCGCCTCGCTTTATGGCCGGTAGGATCTCGACGCGGGCGACATCCTGGAGCCTTATCGGGGTCCCTTGGATATTTGCAACCACGATGGAGTTGAGGTCGGCTACGGTCTTGGCCAGCCCCACGCTGCGCACAATGTATTCCTCCTGACCCTTGGTGATGAAGCTGGCGCCCACGTTCTGGTTGTTTTTTTTGATCCTCTCCACAAGGTCTGAGATAGTGAGGTCATATTTGAGAAGCGTCTGGGGATCGACCAGTACCTGGAACTGTTTGATATCGCCCCCGATGCTCAAAACCTGTGAGACTTCCGGGACGGATTTTAGCTCATATTTGACCAGCCAATCCTGAATGGTCCGGAGCTCCATGATGGAATGGCCTTCTCCCTCCAGATAGTAGATGTAAACCATACCGAGTCCGGTGGCAATGGGTCCCAGCATTGGGTTGTGGGCGTGCTCGGGGAGCTGGTCTTTGACATCCATCACCCTTTGCGAAACAAGCTGCCGTGCCCAGTAGATGTCGGTCTTGTCTTCGAAGTAGATGTTGACGATGGAGAGGGCGTAGGAGGAGATGGAACGGATGTTCTTGACTTTAGGCAGGCCGAACATGGAGGCTTCGATGGGGTAAGAAATAAGCCGCTCCACTTCATCCGGCGCCATGCCATGGGCTTCGGTGTAGACCTGGATCAAGGGTGGAGAAGGATCAGGAAAAACATCGATAGCCAGATTTTGAAAAGCCAAATAGCCCACCGCTCCCACGATGAGTGTGGCCAAAACGATAAACAGCCTTTGCTTGAGTGAAAAGTTGATGATTTTTGTGATCATTTTTTTATGTGGTTGGAGTTTAGTGAACGTGGGCGTGACCGAATGTACCCTTGGTTATCTCAGATTTGAGAGTAAAAGCTCCTTTGGTGACGATGCGTTCGCCTTTCTCCAGTCCGGCCAGAATGATCCGGTTTGGCCCGACTTTGTTTCCCAGGCGCACGTGCCGGACAGCGAAGACATCGCTTTTTTCCTGCACGAACACGACCTTTTCTCCCTCCAGATTCTGGACAGCCTCGTCCGAGACAGCCAGCAACTCCTCCTCTGAGGCGGCATTCTCGATGATACCGCGGATATACATGTTGGGCTTCAGGTCGCCGGCACTGTTGTCGATTTCCACCCGGATCTTGAGAGTCCGGAGTTTTTCGTCGAGGAGATCGCTGATGTAGGTGATCTTACCGTGAAAATGTCGATCGCTGTAGAGATCGGAATAGATGTGGATAACACTCTCCTTGCTGATGAAAGGGATGTCCTTTTCATAGGCATCCAACACGACCCAGAGCGTGCTGAGATCGGAAACTGTGAAGAGTACCTTTTCCGGTTCAATGTGTTGCCCCAGGATCACATCCCGGAAGATAACTGTTCCCGCGAGGGGCGCCTGGACAGACAGGTTGGGATTGGCCACATCGCATTTGTATTCTTCTTCTTCCACCAGGTCGCATTTCTGGATGAGTTCTTCGATCTGCTCGTGGCTTATTCCCAATGAATGAAGCTTGGAGCCCAATGCTCCATACTCACTGGAAAACTTTTCATGTTCGGCTTGGCGCCGCAGCAGTTCATTCTCCCCGATTGCATTTTGCTTCCAGAGAAACTGGGCGCGTTCGTATTCGATATGGCTGAGATTGTAGGAAGCTCGCGCCTGCAGGAAATCCGCTTGTAGCTGAGCAAATTCAGGAGAGTTGATGACCACGATGGTTTGCCCCTTCCTGACCTTTGAGCCCAAGTCTACCGACAGCTTGGCGATCTGCCCATGGACAAAGGAGGTGATATGAGCGGTCTTGTTCTCGTTCAGGCTTATGACTCCCGGGAGTACGATCCGTGAGGAGAGTCTTTGGGGTTCCACCAGACCGACACGGACTCCCCAGGCTTTCTGCTTTGCCGGAGTCACGTCCAGGTGCTGATGTTCATGTCCTGCCTCTTCCGCTTCTTGAATGGGCTGCTCTTCTTCACCCTCATGTGAATGCTGTGCGGTTTCTCCTTCGTGCGTATGGGAGGCATCGCCGTGCTCATGATTGTCAGCTTGGGAGGCATCCCTGCCACCGTTGCAGAATGCCAACGCGAGTATTGAAAAGATAATAACAAATTTTTTCATGGTATCACCTCAAAGCTAAAATCCATTATACAGGAATCCGGTATGTTTTATAAGGATTTGTGTTTGAGGTTAGATTCTCCACCAGTAGGAGAATTTGATGTAGTAGAAACGACCCAGTTTCTCGTAGCGGCCGTTGACATCCTTACCGCGTTCGTCGTCCACGCCCAGATAGAAGACCGTACCGGGGTTCAGTTCGTAGCTGATCAGGAAGCTGTTGAAGAGCTCCTGGTAGTAGTCGTTGTAGTCGGTGATAAGTCGCAGCGAGAGGTGGCGGGAGATCTGGAAGTTGATACGCTGGGAGATGATGTTGATTCTGTAGACACGCTCTCCCCCTTTATCCCGCCAGAAGGTGTCGTTCCGGTAATTATAAAACAGCCTCAAGTTGGTGAGAGGACGGAGGAGTAAATTTCCTCCATAGGATATTTTCCAGCCCAAATACGGATTCTCGGAATAGTAGATACTGTCACCGAAGGAGAAATTGATACCTCCGCTCAACCAGCCCAGCGGCTCCGAGTTTATGTGGACGCGGAGACCTTCCCGTTTGAAGTCGATCCCCTGATATCGTTCCAGTTCCCAGGAATACCCTCCGTAGATGAAGCTGTTGCGCCAGCCGGTGAGAAAGCCGCCCAGGCGAACCTCCTCGTCGGTGAGGACGTTGTTGAAGTCATAGGCCCGGCGGTACTCGATAGAGGGGCGGATATCTACGATATAGTCGTTCATCGGCAGGATGTTGTAGCCTAAGCGACTCTGAAACTGCTTGATATCCACCCGTCGGATGTAGCCCACACTGGCATCGAAATCAGGAGGAAGATGGGTGTAGCCTGCTGAAAAGCTCCAACGCCGAGAGGCGTGGCTTAGATTGAAGATCATAGCCGGAACGATGCCGGAATCATAGGTATTGGTTTTGCTCTGAGATCCCACGATCTGGAACGAAAAACGATTGAACCGCAGAAATTTCAGGTTGCCGTCCACTCCACCCACCTGGTTGGAAGCACTTGTGATCGACTGCCAGTTGTCACCGGCGCGCTTGTCGGTGTAGATCGCTCCTATGTAGGATTCGGGGTAGAGATCGAATTTCATGCGCAGCAAGTTGACGAAGTTGCGGGGATATTCATAGACTTCACTCTCCCCGTCTCCATTCTCCGGTGTTTCAAATTCCATTGGTGCTGTATCGTAGGAGCTCAAGACGCCAAAGGTGGTTTTTCCTATTTTTCCGGTCACCTTGGCTCCCCACGTGGGATCGGCGATTGTCCGTGTGTACACCAACTCGATGGGTGTATCGAAGTAGTCCTTGCCCTCCAGGAAGAAGGGACGTTTTTCGGCATAGTAAAGAGCAAACCTCTGGTTGACATCGATCTGGGGCATATCGGCTTCGATCTGGCTGTAGTCCGGGTTAATGGTCAAATCTGTGGTGATATTGGAAGTAATACCATACTTAAGGTTGAGCCCCAACTCGGGTTCGAGCTTTCCGGTGTCTTCCTTTAAGCCGGTGGCAACGGGCATGACCTCAAAGTTTTTCCCCTTTGCCAGGTTGCCGTCGATCTGCATCTGTCCGGCCTGGATTAAAAAACCGTTCACATCGCGGGAACGGGGACGCCAGTAGATGTCCTCGTTCTTGCGGCGGATGGAGCGCTGGATCTGAAGGCCCCAGGTCTGCGAATCGGTATCCGGGAAACGGATGCTTTTAAAAGGAATGGATATTTCCACCGAGTAACCTTCGTCATCGATTGAGGCGGCGGTATGGAAATACGTGTCCCAGTTTCTGTCGATCCGGTCGAAGCCTCCTCCCCGGTGTCGCCGCCGCACCTCTTGGTAGATGCCGTCCGTTTGGACTCCGCAGGGATTTACTTTAAAGGCATAGGCCCGCTCTTTGGTGTTGAAGGTGTCGAGGTAGATCGTGATCTCGTCGTCTCCATAGACCTTGTCTCTTTGGACCAGGCAGGCTCTGATGGCGTTGGGATTGGAGTCAAAGGCTTTGACCGCAATGTAAAGGTTATTGCGGTCAAAGCCGAGATAGGCCACGGTCTTTTCTGAGGGTTCTGAACCCTCCCGGGGTTCGTATTGCGTGAATTTATCGATCATCACGGCGTTAGTCCAGAATTCATCGTCGAGCTTACCATCGATCTTGGGGGCGGAAGTGAATTCGGGCGCCACCACAAAATATTCACCACCAGGTTCGTTATCCTTTTTCTTGGCGAGAGAAAAAGGGACCCATATTGCAAGTATAAGTATTGCGCTCAGCCATTTTTTAGTCATATTTATCTGTCTATATTCACTGTAATTTTTATGGAATTTGTAAACCTAGTCTGACAAAAGAAGTTCACATTATAACAGATTCGAGTTTTTATTTAAAGCGTTATCTGCTCTTTATGTCCTATCTGTCTTTGAGGTCTGCCATCTGGATATTCTTTCTCTCCAGACTGGTTCCCATGTCTCGTTCCAAGGCCGCCAGCGCCAGATTGTATGAGATGATGGCATTGATCTCCTGCAGCCGGGAGGATGCCAGGTCAGTTTGATACTGCAGCACCCAGCGGTTGGTGGTCAGCCCTACCTTGAGTTTTTCTTCCTCCGCCTCAAGTTGTCTTTCCGCCAATTCTCGGGCCACCTTTCGGGCTTGGATGGCCTTGAAAGTGGTCTCCACGTTGCGAACCGCGATCTTGATGTCGGTGTAGATCTGCATCTCCTGTTCTTTCACGCGCAGCATGGCCTGTTCCAGATTGACCTGCGCCTGAGCGTGTGCGGCTCGGGAGAACACAGTGTTCATGGGGATATTTAGTGTTACTCCGATCATCCAGTTCGGATATGCGAATCCAAAGACATCCTTCAGGGAATCGGTGGCTGAGCCGGGGACCTTGCCGATAGGAGGCGCAAGGGGGTTGTCTGGATCCAAGAGGAGGCGGTCTCCCGATACGCCTGGACTCCAGTATTGGAGGCTGAGGTCCAGGGTGGGGAGCAGCTGATTTTTAGCATATTTAAGGTCGATTTCATAGTTGTCGATCCCCAGCCGCTGTGAAGCCAGATCCGGTCGCATCTTCAGGGCGGTTGCCAAGGCCTGTTTCAATCCGATCTCTGCTTGTTCGTAGGTCGGTGAATCCTTCGGCATGATCCTCAGGTCTTCAGCGTCTTCCATGTCTACCTGCAGGTTGATGTCAAGCCTCAAACGGTCTTCTGCGTTGCGTACCGCCAGCTCTGACGACAAGATGTCTGCTTCCCTTTCGGCCACCTGGGCTTCGGCGTTGATGATCTCGATGGGTGCCATGGTTCCTACCTCGACCCCTCGCTTGTTTTTCTCTAAAAGGTCTTGAGCTAATGCCAGGGATTGTTCCGCCACGCGCAGGCTTTCGATGGCTCCGACCAGGCCCCAGTACTGCTGTTCCACGCTGAACACGGTGGTTTGCAGAGAGAGTTTCAAGTCCTCTTCGGACATATTCAGACGGTTTTTGGCGACGATGATCTCGCGCTGGGCCACTGTGCCGAAATTGCGGAGCAGCGGCTGTCTATAATTAAAACGCAAATCCCCACGGTAGCTGGGGTTGATCGTGATACCTGTGCGGTTGGTGTCATATTTGGATGAAGAGAGAGTGCCGGTAAAACTTCCTCCTCCGGGCACCTCCTGGTTGAGCCTGAAAGTATAGGCGTTGTTAAGAGAGACCACGGCCGCTCCTGTTGAGTCAAGCCAGGAGTAGGAAGCCGACTGTGTATCCGACCGGCCGAACTCGAAGCTCAAAACCGGCAGCCATTTTTCCTTAGCTTGGGATACGGAGATGCTGGAAAGCTCGGGGTTCAAAACCGCGATCGCGACACCGAGATTGTTTTTCAACGCCTTGACGATACAGTCTCCTAAAGAGAGCGTGATCGACTTTTCCTGAATATCTGTCTGGGCAAAGAGTGACACCGCCAAGACAAAACCCAAAATCAATCCGAATATACGTTTTGCCATCTTAACCTCCTAAAGATCCTCTGAGGGCAGAAAAATACTTCCTTGTTTGATACGACGAGAGGCCGTATTGAGTTTCAAAACATTCAATATATCTATCCTTTTTAGAGCTTTGCTATTATAAACCTATACTTTAGCTGTTTTTGCGCTTCTTTTCACTATATATACAACATTTCTTTGTAATTATTCATATCTAAGGGCATCGATGGGGTCGAGTTTGGAGGCTTTCCGAGCAGGATAGAATCCAAAAAATACACCCACCGAACCTGAGAACAGAAATGCCAGGGCGATGGAACTGGGCAGAACCACGGTCTGCATAGGGCTCAGACGCGAGATGAGCTGTGCGCTGCCGATACCCAGGAAGATTCCCAAGATGCCCCCCAAGAGGCTGAGAACAATGGCCTCGGTCAGGAACTGGAGCAAGATGTCTCGTTCTTTGGCGCCCACCGACATGCGGATGCCGATCTCCCGGATGCGTTCGGTGACCGAAACCAGCATGATGTTCATAATGCCGATACCGCCCACCAGCAGGTAGATCGAAGCTATCCCACCCAGGAGGATGGTGAGGATGCGGGTGGATTCCGAGGCGCTTTCGGCGATGTCCGACATGTTGCGCACGTTGAAATCGTCTTCGGCTCCGGGAGCGATCTTGTGCCGGATGCGCAGGACTTCCTCGATCTGGGCCTGAGCCTCTGCTGTGGAATCCAGGGATGCGGCAGATACATCGATGGATTGGATAGAATCCACGCCCAACAACCGCATCATGGCAGTCTTGAAGGGGATGAAGATCACATCGTCCCGGCTCATGAAGCCGGTTTCCCCTTTGGCTTCCATCACACCCAAGACCCGGAAGGGGATGCGTTTGATCCGGACGACTTGGCCGATGGCGGGCGCGCCTTCGAACAGGTTCTCGTAAACCTCGCTGCCCAAGATACACACCTTCTGTCCGGCTTTGACCTGCTGCTCGCTGAAAAACTGCCCGTCCTGTATGTCCCAGTTGCGGATGATGGGATAGGAATGGCCCACACCGTAGATACTGGAGTTCCAATTCTTATTCTGATAGATGACCTGAGATCTGGTATTGACGTTGGGGGAGACATAGGTCACAGCATCGCAGTTGTCCAGGATGGCTTGGGCGTCGGCTTCCTTCATGGTCTGATAGGATCCGCCGCCTCCGTGACGGCCTCGGAAGGACATAGAACCTGGCCTCACAAAAAGCAGGTTGCTGCCCATCTCGTCAAATCGTTTTTCCACATCCGCTTTGGCGCCCTGGCCGATGCTGACCATGGCTATGACCGCTCCTACCCCGATGATGATGCCCAGGGCTGTCAGGAAGGAGCGCATCTTGTTCCGTGCTAGGGCCATCAAGGCCACTCGTGATGTCTTGATGAAATTCATCGGCCGTTCTCCTCGATCCGCTCGATCA
This sequence comes from Acidobacteriota bacterium, assembly GCA_030609975.1. GTDB lineage: Bacteria > Acidobacteriota > Aminicenantia > Aminicenantales > Aminicenantaceae > JAUWSR01. Next base: position 21,541 of record JAUWSR010000003.1, read on the forward strand.
ATCCATCACGGATGTGGATGCTCCGCCTGGCGAATTCCGCCACCTCCGGATCGTGCGTGACCAGGATGATGGTGATGCCCTCGCTTTCGTTTAGCTGGGTGAAGATCTTCATAATCTCATCTCCGGTTTTGGTGTCCAGGTTTCCCGTAGGCTCGTCCGCCAGGATCACTGCGGGGCTGTTGACCAACGCCCGTGCGATGGCCACCCTTTGTCGTTCCCCCCCGGAGAGCTGGTTGGTCTTGTGGGTCTCCCGGCCTTTCAGGCCCACCGACTCCAGCGATTTCATGGCCATCTCTTTTGCCGTTTTGGCGTTGACGTCGGAATAGAGCAGGGGCAGTTCCGTGTTTTCCAGCGCGGAGGTCCTTGCCAGTAAATTGAAGGTTTGGAAGACAAAACCGATCTGTTTGTTGCGGATGCGGGCCAACTGGTTTTTATCGAAAGTGGAAACCTCGGTCCCTTCCAGGATGTAGCGTCCGGCGGTGGGTTTGTCCAGGCAGCCGATGATGTTCATCATCGTGGATTTTCCCGAGCCGGAGGGTCCCATGATGGCCACCATGTCTCCCTTTCTAATGGAATAGGAGACGCCCTTGAGGGCATGCACTTCGCTTTCGCCCACCGTGTAGATCTTTTTTATGTCGTTCAGTTCTATCAGCACATTGTTTTGCATGGGGTTTTCCTTAGCGCATGAACCTCATCATGCGCATAGCGTCCTGGTTGCTCCTGCTTGAGCTGGTATTGCTGCCGGAATTCTCTCCCACGATAATTTCCATGCCTTCTTTCAAGACATCGGTGCCGGTGACCTCGGTAAAGATGTTATCCGTGACTCCCGGCTTGAACATCACCATTTTCAATTTGCCGTATTCATCTTCGTACCAAACCCGGGCCATGTCGCGATTGTGCCCCATGCCGCCGCCCATGCCTCCGCCGAATTGACGATTGGAGCTCGAAGGATCTCTCTGCTGTCCGGCCGGTTGAGCCGATGCCCTCTGCTGCCCCTCTTGACCTCCCCGCATCTCTTGAAAGAGAGCCCGCATTTCTTCGGGGGAAAGGTTGGGATTGAAGCGCAGGGCGGTGTTGGGGATAAGCAGCTTATTCCGGGCTTCACCCGTTACGATGGCAACCGTGGCGGTCATACCCGGCCTTAACTTCATGTCCGGATTGTCTACCTCCACGATGGTGGTGTATGTGACGACGTTGGAGACGACCTCGGGAGAATACCGGACCTGCTTCACATTGCCACGAAAGTTATCTTTGGGATAGGCATCAACCGTGAAGCGGACGCTTTGCCCCTCTTGAACGCTTCCGATGTCGGCCTCGTCCACGCTGCATTCCACCTGCATCTTGGTCAGATCGTTGGCGATCTGGAAGAGCACCGGCGCCTGCAGACTTGAGGCTACCGTCTGTCCTTCGTTAACGTTGCGGCTGATGACCACACCGTCGATGGGGGATTTGATGATGGTATAGCTCAGATCGACCTTGCTGGTCTCCAAGGCGGACTTGGTCTGTTCCAGGCTCGCTTCCTGCTGCTGCAGGTCGGACTTGGCACCGTAGTAGTTGGTTTCGGCGGTGTCCATTTCTTCATAAGAGATCAGTTCTGTTTCGAAGAGGTTTTTGGCACGGTCGTATTTTTTGCGCATATTTTCCAGGGAAACTTCAGCCTTATCTACTCTGGCAACTCCACTCCTATAATTGGCTTGACTCTGGTTGACCCGGGTTACAAAAAGCTCGGGATCGAGCTTGGCTATGATCTGGCCGGCCTTGACCACGGAGTTGAAATCCACGTTGATTTCCATGAGTTTTCCCGAAACCTGGGCACCCACGTCCACCATACGCACGGCATTCAGAGTTCCTGTGGTATCCACCAGAGCCTGGATATTTCCTGTCTTTAGAGTATCTTTTTTGTAGCCGAGCTCTTCCCCATTATCCTGTTTAAATACGGTAAATTTCAAAGCGACTACGGCTACGACGATCACGATCACTGCGATGAGGATCTTCTTTTTCATGATCTGCCTCCCTTATTTTCTTCCTTCGTTTGCTGCTGTTCTTTCCTTTTCTCTGCCTGTGCTTTACGGCGGGTGTGGAAAGCTTCGATCATGGCATCGAATTTTTGAACCTGTTCTTCTGTCAGGACGCTTTTGATCTCCTCAACGAATTGGGCTCTCAATGCCCGAAGCTGATCATCCATGTCGCTGTGCAGCTGTTTGATCCGCTCCTCGTTGTTTTTAAAGAGATCCTGCATATGTTGCTTTTGCTCGGCCGTGAGGTCGAGCTCTTCCGCCATTCTGTCCAAAAAGCGATTTCCGCCTTCCCGAGAGCCTTCCCGTGAGGTGCGGTGTTCTCTTCTGGGCTTTTGGTCCAGTAGATGCCTTTCCAGGATGACTCCACTCACGATCCCGGCTGCAAATATCGCTAGGAAAGAGAGCGCTATCCAAAATTTGTAGTTGTTTTTCATGGGGTTTTTCTCCTGATATCCCCGGTTTCATCCATGGCCATGAAGATAAGCTCCATGTTGGGATTGTCTAAAGCTTCACCGGTGAGAAGCGGCAGAGATTCCTGAAATGGATTTTCATCCTGCAGCAGACTCTCGGTGCGGCTGAAAATAATCTCTTCGTTGGCAGGGGGGAGCAGAAAGGTGGCGGTCAGAGTGAAAAACAGGATAACCGCCAGGGATAAGGGGATGGCACGCAGCCCCCATTGTTTCCACAAGGCCCAGAGTGTGAAGGGCTGAGACTCCTTGAGCCGCGGCTCAAGCCTTTCCCAGAAATAGGGCTGGGGTTCGGGAAAGGTGTCGTCCCTGAGTGTAAGCATAAAACTCCGGTATTCCTTTTCCAGGGCTTGGCAGGAAGAGCACTCTGAAAGATGCCGTTCCAGTTCCCCTTTCTCTACCGGGTTGAGACGATCGTCCCAGGACCGCGAGAGGAGTTTTTCCGCCTTTTTACACCGCATGGGTTCCTCCTAGCTGGGCAGTGAGAAGATGGACCTTTTTTCTCAAGAGTTTCCGGGCTCGGTGCAGACGCGAATCCACCGTACCTGCGGATAAATTCAGGATCTCTGCTATTTCCCCGTAGGGAAATCCTTGAATATCCCTCAATGTCAAAATAACTTTATATTTTTCCGGAAGTGTTTTTAGCGCCAGGCGCAACAGGGTTTTCCTGTCCTCCTGGATCTCAGCTTCCTCTCTTTTGGCCATCTCGTCTTCATGGAGCATCATATCTGCGGGGCTTTCGTCAAAAGGGACCTTCTGCACCTTGCCTTCTTTGCGCAAATGGTCTTTAGATGTGTTCACGGCAATGCGGTAGAGCCAGGTGCCGAAAGAGGATTTGAATTGAAACTTAGGGAGGGAGAGATAGGCCTTGAGGAAGACCTCTTGGGCCAGGTCGTCCGCGGATTCGCGGTTTCGTGTGAAACTGTACGCCAAATTAAACATCTTTCTCCTGTATGTTTCTACCAAAGCCGCAAAGGCATCCTCGTGGCCCTGCTGGGCTTTCTTTACCAGCTCTTTTTCGTCCATTTAATCTCAAGTCTCTGCAACCTCCATACACTCATTAGACGGAGGTCACAGGATTTTCTTCCCTTTAGTTAGATCCTCGAGAACCTGAATTATCCCAACGTCGATATTATTTTTAATCAACATTTGTGCCTTGAATCTACGGCAATCTAAACTCGCGAATAAATCAGGGCAATGGTTTTATTTTAAATGATTGACTAAAAAATAAGAAGGGGTCAGGTCTACAAAAGACCTGCCCCCCTTTAAACACTATTTCTTCTTGGCGGACGAGTCCATGGTTCTGCGGCCGGCAAAATCCGCCTGGCCGGACATGGTATCACCTTCGACTGTACCGGTGTAAGTGATGGTAAATTCCCCCTGTTGGCCTTCGCGTGTGACAGACCACTCGATGTCATTGCCTTTGATGGTGCCCTCAGCAACCATGGGGTCACCGCCCCTGAAGCCGGGCATGGTCACTTTGATGTTTTCGCCATCTTGCTCGATCGTGATCTCAGATGTTCTTTCCCCTTGACGTCCCGGTGAAGTCATCTCCCAAGTGCCGCTGACGTCCACGGTCCAGGCACTGAGATGCAGGGTTACCAAAGCCAAGATAACAAACGATACCAATAAAGTCTTCTTTAACATAAGCCTCTCCTTAAAAGAATAAATACATCCATTAGACTCCTATTTTAACATTTTTCTTCCCGCCTTCTTGGCACTTTTTTTAAACGAGCATCCGACAAATTTGTAGGAATATCAGACATTTCTGTTATAATATTAAAGTACGGAAAAATTAAGCTTTTGATTTTAAATGAGTTAGTAGATTGGCACAGAAAATGCATTAGCTTATTGCGAATCTAAAATAAGGAGACGCAAATGAGCGTAAGAAAAACAGTGATTTTACTGGGAGCGTTTTTGATCCTAGCGATGGGATCTGTAATTGTTGCAGAGAATCCGCAGAATCAGGATCAGCAGCAGGCGCAGAGAACTGCGGCGAACCGGTTCCAGAACCGAGTGCTGTTCATTGATGAGAACGGCGACGGCATCTGTGATTATGGGTATAATCTCGGGGATGGAAATGGATCGAAAGCCCAGAAGGGAAACCGAAATCAGAACCAACAAGCAGGAGAACAGAAGGGAACTCGCAGCCAGAATGGTTGGAACCGTCAGTCTTTCGGGGGCAACCGAAATGGTATTGGTACCGGTACCGGCGTGTGTGATGCTCAAGGGCCCAAAGGTCAAAAAAACGGACCGGGAGGCAAATAGCGATTGAAATTGAGGGCCAGGCTTCGGCCTGGCCCTTAGAACTTTTAAGTTGAAAAAATGAAAAAAGTATTTTTTGTTATTTCCCTGACGGTTCTCTTGGCACTGCCCCTTACCGCCGATTCTTTTACGCTTTCACTTTTTCAAAGCACGACCGACAATCTTTACCAAAGCGTATTCGCTGAATCGGACCATGTCTCCAATCTCGGATTTTTCTTAAGTAAGGATATGGGGAAGGTCGGACTTTTTGCCCAGGGCAGCTACTCCCATGTCTACGAGAATTCCCAGATGACCTACTACACCCAAGACCTGGGTTTGGATCATGTCTGGCCGCTAGGAGAAAAATCGGCCCTGTATCTATCTTTTACGGGCAGAGGAGCTTTTTACCGTTCGGATTTCAGCGAATACAATTATTTGGCTTTGAACGCCTATGGAAATCTTAAGTCCTACCTGAGTCAGACATCGATCCTCAAAGCCGATTACTCCTTGATCTTCAAGGGATATCAAAACGATGTGTATGATTTCACCAGCGCGGCGGTGAACGCCACGGTGGATAAATACCTGCAATCTCGAACCACTCTGAAGGCCGGATTGGGCTGGGGGTACAAATATTACCTGCATCCCTTTACTCTAGATGTTCCGGAAGCCGAGCTTTTTGACCCGGAGGAACCCGCGATGGCCATGAACCGGGGGAATAGTCAGGGAAAGGGAAGTCAAAATAGTCAAACTTCCCCGGGTACAAGCAGTGCGGTTCCGCAGCCGACAGAGGGAGGGCAGGGGATTTCCTACTTGGCCCTCGATGCGTTAGTCGCCCAGGGATTAGGTGAAAAAGTGGGTCTCAGTTTAACGGCTCGCCGGCAGTGGCCCCTATTCGGGCAGAATCCCTTCACCTATGTCCAGGAGTTTTATCTTGTGGAAAATCCTTTTTATGACCGTTTTTCCTGGGTGGGATTCCAGGGGGGGCTAGGCTTGACCATCCTGATACCTTGGGACGCTCAGTTGAAATTGGGATATACGCATTCCGATAAGGAATTTCCCGGGATCGAGGCTTTGGACCTGGAGGCAAATTTAACAGGTAAAACCCGGAGAGATCGACGCGATCTCTGGGAGATACGGATCAACAAAAGCCTCGGCAGTTTCGGCGTGACTTTGAACTATGCTTACATGGACAACCGCTCCAATGATCCCTTCTTTGCCTGGGATGGTTCTTTCTTTTCTGTGGGTCTGGAGTGGAATACTCCTTGGGGGAGGAAACAATGAAATGGCATAAATTCCTCTGGATTTTTATGATATTTTTAGGTTTAAGGCTATCTGCTGCCCAACAAACTCCCCGTTTTTACAATGTCGACAAAGAGGTGGAGATTTTGGGAAAGATCCAGAATATCATGATGGAGCCTCGCTCTGAAGGAAGGGCCCCCTTTTTGGTGATCGAGCTCGAAGAAAAAAGCACACAGAAACCATTCACGGTCGAAGTCAGCCCAGCCTGGTTTTTTGAATATGACCTTCACAAGGGGGAGAGCTTGAAGATCATCGGTTCGCTTGTTTCGGAGGGAGCGCTGAATCTGGTGATGGCACGTCAGCTCAGACATCGGGGTGAGATCATCACCGTGCGAGACCAACACGGCTTCCCCAGTTGGAGTGGGAGTAAAGGAAATCAACGCGGCCGCCGAAAAAGGTAATCGGGTTTGAAAAGAAAGGATCTTCTCCTTTTTTTCTTCCTCCCCTTTATAGGATTGGTTTTGATATTTTTCACCTTTTCCTCCTTCAATCGTGCCTATATCAAGGACAATGTTGAGACTTTAGTCGAGGAGCAGCTTAGAGCCACCGCCGAGCTTTTAAAGGCAAATCTTCCTCGTCTGTTGGAACATGGCTACTCTCCAGATGAGATCCTGCGGACCTACTCAGATGAAGAAAACATCTATTATCTCGCACTTTTGGATGCAGACAGAAAGGTTCTGGGATGGAGTTCCCGTTTCGACGGCTATCTGCCTCTCTCGATAAGAGAGGTCGAGAGGCGGGAGTCATGGATCATTTCATCTCCGGCCGGACTGATCTTCAATCTGATCTCTTCCTTTATGACAGGACAAAACGACACCTATTTTCTCTATCTGGGATATTCCTTGGCCAGCATGGAAGATATGATGGCCCATTCCCGGCGGAATTTTTATATGATGTTCGGGCTGGTATGCGTCGTGGGCATTCTGTTTTTTATCGGCCTGTTTCAGTTCCAAACCCGGTTTTTGCGTAAAGAAAAAGAGCTGGGAGAACAGAAACAGGAAAAAGAGAGATATCGAGAGATCTCCGCTTTTACCTCAGGCATGGCGCACGAGATCAAAAATCCGCTTAACAGCCTGGCATTGATGTGTGATCTCATGCACAAAAAAGTCCCTCCTGAGCTCCAGAAAGAGACAAGCCTGGGGAAACAGGAGATCCAAAAGATCTCCCGTCTGGTTGAGCAATTTTCCTCCTCTCTCAAGCCCCTGAAACTGAACAGGGAAAATCTGGCATGGGAGGAATTGTCTGAGAGCGTACGGGCCTCCTTACGGAATGAGTTTGAAATGGAGATGGAGAGAGTTAACTTTGTACCGGATGAGGTCGTTGCTATCTATGCGGACAAGAACCTCATCAGCCAAATGTTGTACAACCTGGTCAAGAACGCCCTTGAGGCATCCCGGGATGAGGCCGTTGTTGTCCGAGCGGAAAAAAGGAAGAAGAGTGTAAGGATTTTGGTGCAGGACCAAGGTGTGGGGTTTTCAGAAGAGGAGGCGCGCAAGGCTTTTGATCCTTTTTTTACAACCAAGTCCCAAGGGATGGGGATCGGTTTGTATCTTGCCAGGAAAATAATCGAAGCCCATGGAGGGCGTCTTTCCTTTCAGAGTGCTCCAGACAGAGGGGTGGTATTTTTAATTGATATACCAGGAGAAAAATATGCCTAAAGCCTATCTCATGGTCGTGGAGGATGATCCCCTCCAACGCCGGCTCATCAAAGAGAACCTTGAAGCCGAAGAGTATGCCGTGTTCGAGGCTGTTTCCGGAATAGCCGCCTTGAATGTCATCAAAGAATATCCGATCGATATCGCTATCGTGGATTACAAATTAGAGAATGAGAGCGGGATTGATGTCATCCAGCTTCTTCTCGACCAAAATCCCTTGCTCACACCCATCATGGTCACAGCCTACAGCAATGTAGAAAATGCCGTTGAAGCCATGAAAAAAGGAGCTTATGATTATATTGTCAAGCCGCTGGATTTTGAAAAGTTTCTTTTAGTCTTGAACCGTGCCCTGGAACGGCAGAAGCTGCGCAGAGAGGTCACGCAGCTTCAGGATACCTTGGAAGAGCGGTTCAGCTCACAGAATTTTGTTTTTTCCTCTCCCAAGATGGAAGAGGTGGCACGGTTGATCTCTAAAGCATCCAAGAGCGACGCCACGGTCTTGATCTCGGGGGAAACCGGAACCGGGAAAGACCTGGTGGCCAAATCCATCCATTTTTCCTCACGGCGGAAAAACGGCCCTTTTATCGCCTTGAATATCCCTTCTTTGCCTGAAACTCTTATCGAAAGTGAACTTTTTGGGGCGGAGAAGGGGGCCTACACAGGAGCTCATGAGCGAAAGATCGGTAAGTTCGAGGCTGCTTCGGGGGGGACTCTATTTCTGGATGAGATCGGAGACCTGACGCTTCCCCTACAGGTCAAGCTTTTACGATTTCTTCAGGAAAAGGAATTCTATCGCCTGGGATCTTCCCGGCCCCAGAAATCCGATGTCAGGATCCTCGCCGCGACCAATCAGGATCTGGAAAAGATGATGGATTCTGGCGATTTCCGCCAGGATCTCTTTTACCGGTTGAATGTGATCCGGCTTCATGTTCCGGTTCTGAGAGAACGGAAAGATGACATCCCAGGGTTGGTTGACCACTTTATCCGGATCTATGGGGAAAGAGAAGGGAAGCAGATCGCTGGGATCACGGTTGAAGCTATGAACCTGCTGCTGCGATATTCCTTCCCTGGGAATATTCGTGAGTTGGAGAACATCATCGAGAGAGCGGTGGTCTTCTCCGAGGGTGCCTCTGTAACCAGCGAGGATCTGCCGGTCTTTTTAAAGGAAGAGCGTGAGGAGGCGCTGCCGCTTGAGGGTCTTCCTCTCAAAGAGAGGGTTGAAAGGATCGAAAGGCTGGAGATCAAAAAGGCCTTGAAAGAAAATGGAGGCGTTAAAAGCCGGACGGCACGCGCCTTGGGCGTCACCGAGCGGATCCTGAGCTACAAGATGAAGCTTTACGGCTTGGAAAAAAAATAATTTATCAGTAAACTTTTGCGAGGGCATTTGCTATTGTCTATCCTCTTTATTTGGTCTGCCCAGCGGTCAGACCTCACATTTGTTTTATAAATATCTTTCACTGCGAATTTTTGAAGCACAGCTGCGTCCTTTTTAATGGACAATGTCTAACTCAAGCTTGGAACACAGCGGTCACCGCCGCAGATTGAAGGAAAAATTTCTACGTGGGGGATTGGCAGGTTTTTTGGATTATGAAGTTGTTGAGCTGTTGTTGACATTGGGAACACCTCGCCAGGACTGCCGATGGCCGGCTAAGCTGGCCCTGAAAAGATTCAAAACCTTGAGGGGAGTTTTGGAGGCGGCTTCCGATGACCTGCAGGAGATCTCGGGTGTCGGGCCCAATAATATTTTAGGCATACGCCTTATCCAGGAGGTTTCCCGACGCTTTCTGAAGGATCGAATGATGAGCCTCCCTGTGTGCCACTCGTCGCAGGAGGTTTTTGATTATCTCTATCATACTCTCCGGGATGCCAAGAAAGAGGTGTTTCAAGTGCTTTTCCTGGATGCTAAAAATCAGATCCTTGAGGAGAAAACCTTCTCCGAGGGTACGGTGGATTCCAGCGCTGTCTATCCTCGAGAGATCATCCAGGCAGCTCTTCGTTTCAATGCCTCCTCATTGATCTTTATCCACAACCATCCCTCAGGCGACCCCGCTCCTTCCGAGAGTGACCGGGAGATAACTAAAGAATTGATCTTCGCGGTTCAGCTCATGCAGATCAAGGTTTTGGATCACATCATTATCGGCAACAACCGTTATTTCAGCTTTGCCGACCAGGGCCTTATCCATGAATACGAGACCCTGTTTCAGAGGATTAAAAAAGAGAACTAGCTTCAATCCACGATTATTGTAAATGTCATTGTTAACGAAATGAACAGAGTGTTATCTACTAGAGCTAATGTAACATTATGATAAAAATACAGGTGCAGTTAATAGTGACATTTTTTTTGAAGAATTCAGATTAAATAGCTTTTCGTGATAAAATATCTTCTTTTGAAGATAGAACCATTAAATTCTGAATCGAGATCATTGATAAAAGGAGGACATTGTGAATGATTGGGAGATCACCAAAGCCTATGAGATGAAACCCATTGAGGAGATCGCGGCCAAACTGGAGATCCCGGAGGCGGAACTGGAAAAGTACGGCAAGTAC
>JAUWSR010000134.1 GCA_030609975.1 Acidobacteriota bacterium
ATTTCGGCGAGGGGAACTACAACAACGCCGGAAATTCCTGGTCATTCGACAAGTATCTGCGCATGGGGCCCTCGGATGTGAATCAGTATTATCCGGCGATCGCCGTAGATGATGCCGGGAACCTGCACGTGCTTTACTCTTTCAAGAACAATCCCATGTGGTATACACGGCGAGCCGGCGAAAAGTGGGAGGCTCCCAAGGCCATCAGCAACGGCGGGACCGATCAGAACATGTTTGCTGTAATTATCTACAAACAGGGACTCCTGCATTCTCTCTGGCGGCAGGGAACCGATATTTATTATGGGCGGGCTCTGCCCGACGGGACCTGGAGCGAGCCTGTCAAAGTTGTTGACGGGCAGTTTCCCGGCTATCCCAATCTGGATATCGATGCCCAGGGCAATGTGCATGCAACCTGGAGCGATGGTGATGCCGATCATCCCCGGAATGTTTTTTATACAAAGATCGAGCTGCCCGGGGAACCTCCCCAAGCTGTAGCCGAAGCCGATCCCGTTTTTGGCCTGATCCCAGTGACCGTTGAGTTTAACGGTTCCAAATCCTCTGACCCGGACGGTAAGATCACGGATTACCGCTGGAGCTTTGGAGATGGCTCCGTTGCCCAAGGCAAAAAGGTCGAACACACCTATAAAAATGCCGGGGAATTCCTCGCCACCCTGACTGTCATCGATAATGACCTCAGGACGAACACGGATCAGATCCTCATCACGGCTTCAACGGGAGCCCCGAACGCCAAGATACAAGTCTCTGCAAATACGGGCATGCGTCCCCTGACCGTTGCCTTCGATGCCTCCGAATCAGAAGATGTGGACGGTGAGATCGTTTCCTACCACTGGGAATTTGGAGATGGCGCTATTGATGAAGGAGTGCAAGTCACTCATGTGTATGAAAACGGGGGAGACTATATTGCTAAACTGGTGGTCACGGATAACGAAGGCAAGACCGGTGTCGCCACGGAAACGATCGATGTTTACCAGCCTCCGGTGGCCATCTTTACGGCTGAACCGACCTACGGCAAGCCGCCGCTCGTGGTAAAGTTTGATGCCAGTGACTCCTACGATGAAGACGGCGAGATCAAAACCTACAAGTGGGACTTCGGCGATGGCCTCACGGCGCTGTCAAAAAAGACCAATCACACCTATGGCACTCCCGGTACTTTCACGGCCCGTATAACCGTAGTGGATGACGACAACTACACCGGTACCGCCTCCCAAGAGATCCAGGTTTTGGACCGTCCCCTGGCTCCTGTGAATGCAGCTTTTAATCAAATGTTCAACCGCAGCCTATTCTATGTGGCTTTTATAAATGAAGTCACCTGGGCGAATCATCCTGGAAATGCCGACCTCTACACCATCGTCAGTTTCAGGATCTTCCGCAAACCCAAGGATGCGGATGATAGCCAGTTCACCATGGTGGCCGAAGTGAGTGGTACGGAGACGCAGTACGCTGACCGCGGTTTTAAAAACCGTGAGGCAGCCGACGCCGTTGTTTATGCTGTGACCGCCGTAGACAGCGACGGTAACGAGAGCGACCTCTCCGAAACCGTCAAATAAGAAAGAGAGGGGTATCAAGGATTTGTCGTTGGATTAAGGTCAGTCAGGATCTTCGACCCTTGTTAGTGAGACATAATCGAACCAGAGAGGGGCCTTTCCGGTGCTGTACAGGCGTAAATTCAGCTGCCTTGCACTTTTTAACCTGAATTCAAAGGTGAATTCCTGGTAGGAATCGGCTCGGTTAAAGTCATGAGCGTATAGATCCTTCTGAGCCAGGGCCCGCTGGCGAGATCCTGCGGTTACATCGATGCGTGACAGGCGTGTGTCCCCCTGGGGAAGCGAGGCTGGCTTCAAACGATAGGACAATCGGTAGAGGCCTGCAGGATATTCCTCGAGGGGGAGCTCCAGCCGGGTGCCTTTTGCCTGGACTTCCGTGACAAACGCCAGTTTTCCCGAGGCATCGGTATCGTAGCGTGGGAGGCCGTCCTCTCCGAAAAAGGCCTCACCTTGGTGAATCTCCCCGGATTCTGTGGAGGTGGACTTTTGGGGAAATAGGTCATAGAGCACCACATGGGTTTGCCAAAGAGGATACCGGGCTAAGACGGCCGCACCCTGCATGACCAGGGGAAAATCGTTCTGGTAACCCCGGATCTCCTCCGCATGTGTGGTTAGAAGTAAGTGAGTGATGTCGAATCTCTCCAGGAAATCAAGCCCCCTGTTGATGTAATCGGTCTTGTAGGCGTGGGCAGGGTGTGCATTCTCTAAAGCCAGGACCATGGAGACCAGTCCTCCCATACGAATGTCTGAGAAAACCTTCCCTAGATCCTGCGAGATATGCTGGCGGTCATAACGGGGAGAAAGGCTCCATTTTAGATAGGAGCGGAAGTTGAAACCGAAGCTGAATATCACCAGGAAAGCAATGATGAAGATCTTTGTTCCCTGAGGTAGAGAAAGCCTAAGTTTATGCGGCCAGAAACAGAATATTATATACATCAGTAGGGTAGCAACAAGGGATAGGATCAGAACCAGATAGAGACGGATCGGCCAGGCTTGTTCGCTCACCGGCCTCGCGATGATGATGATAAGGCTGCTGATGGCATAAACAAGCCAGAAATAGACAAAGACAAAGAAAAGGAGGGGTCGCTTCTGCGGTTTCCTTAGCGAATTTGATAGGGAGAAGTCGTAGAGGGCTTGGACGGCTAAAATGACGATGGGAAGGACCAGAGGCACAAAGTGTCGGGCGGCCCGATATTCGATGACCGAGTAATAGACCATGTTGGAAATCAGCCAGAATGCGGAAACCCAACTGAGGAGTGAGAGTTTGCGGGGAACGGTAAGGGCCTTGTATGCCAAAATCAACAACATCAAACTGGCAAGACAGGTCAGGACCGGCATGTCCATAAAGTAAAACAGAGGGCGGAACCAGAAGACCTGCAGCAGCTTGTGGTATCCATGGGTGAGCCAGAAAAGGTTGGATTCCCCAAACGCCTGAAAGGTTTCTTTTTGGGGAATATAGATGAGCCATAACCAGACGACCATCATAGCCCCCATCCCCATACTAAAAAAGCTTAAAGCCAGAGAAGGTTTGGCCACCTTGCGTGGGCCTTGAAAGAAAATGAAGCAAGCGATACCCAGAAAAACTGCGGGAAGTACGAGCAAAAACGTGCCTTTGGTGGCGAAAGCCAGGAAACACATGGTCCCGGCCAGGAACAGTTGGTGTTTGAGAATATCCTGTTTGCGCGATAAAAAGTACAAGGCTAAAACCACAAACAAAACCATTGGTATAACACGCACGGCCGATTGGCTGAACATGGTGAAGATGTAATTCGAGCCCAACAAAAAGACTCCCAGGAGGGCATACGTCGGGTTCAACGATCTTTTTAGGGTGAAGTAGAGGATGAGCAGCAGCAGACAGCTGAACAGGGCGGGAATCACATTCATCTGGGCGATTCCAATTCCGAAAACCAGGAATACCAGGTAAGTCGCATAATGGGGTATGGGACTGGTGTACATATGGTTCCATTTGTCGGTTTCCCATTGGCCGTAGAGGATCTTGTTTCGGGCGTTGTGGACATATCCTCCCGGATCGGAGTAATACCCCATGCTGGTGCTTAGGCTTTTGGGGGGATCGGCGCCTAGATTCACCCAGCGCAATCCAAAAATGAACACAAAGATCACCAGGGTCAGGATCAATGCTCCTCTCTTTTTCATGCTTCTACTTAATTACCCTAAGTGAAGAGGCGTGTCAAATACCGGTGGAGAGAATTTGCATTTCCAAATCCGTGATGTTGTTCGTTGTATAACATAGCACTTTTAGAAGAGGTCCTGTCCGTCTGAGTCGCATGAGAGTGGAGAATGGAATTCCTGATTTGGAAATGCTTCCATGGAACGATATCGATATTGCAAAAATAGGGGAGGGATGGTATAGTCACCGCCGGAATTTGGAATGGACCATGACATCTGAAAAAAGAGCCTTTGCCCTGACACTGGATTTGGAAAAAGATTTCAGCGGCGCTCTTGTGGATGCGGATAAGATCCTGCGTTCACACCCTCATATCACTCAACTTTTGGAGCTCCTGCAGGCTGAAGAGGTTAAACTATCCGTGTTCGTTGTGGGCGAATTGCTGGAGGCGTATTCTGATGTGATCGGGCTGTTCCAGCACTATGACTGTGAATTTCATTGTCACAGTTTTTCCCATCAGTCTCCTCATTCGAATTCAGAGGAAGATGTGTCTCGTTGCCGGGATGCCTTCATCGACCATTTCCAAAGCGCGCCCTTGGGTTACCGGGCCCCGGATGGAAGGATCAACTCTGAGGGGATCCAAAATCTTGAAAAATACGGATTCAAATTTGATTCTTCTTTCTTCCCTTCCTATTATCCCAATCCTGCCAAATACCTATTTAAAACGCGTAAACCCCACAGGCTCAAAGGAACCCAGCTTTTAGAATTGCCCAACACGTCTTTTTCTCCCCTGAGGATCATGCTGTCCATTTCCTATGTAAAGATGCTGGGGATGGCCGGCTTTAGAAGGCTTCTGCGTGTTTCGAGCTTGCCGGAAGTGGTTGTATTCGGGTCGCATCTACATGATTTTTTTGCCGATAAGGAAATGCTCCAGCAGCTCCCAAGGGTCTGGAAATTGATCTACTCCAGAAATGCAGAGAAAGGCCTGAAGTACTTGACCGATACCCTAAGGTATTTCCGAGACAAAGGGTATCGTTTTGAATACATGTCCGAGATCTCTACACGATACCGGGCGAAACTCGATCTATAGAGGCTTTCGCATGCTACAAAACCAGGATCCCAACCGGCTTCAGGAAAAGAGCGTTAAAGACTATTTCGAAGAGATCGCCATGACCTTTGACTCCTATTATAAACAGGAGGCAGAGACCGGAGGCCTGATCGGCAAGCTGGCGCATCTTGTCTTTCGGAAACCCGCCATGGCGTGCCGTTATCAGGCAGCCTTTCAGCTTCTGGGCAAGCTTCCCGATAAACATGTGCTGGATGTCGGGTGTGGATCGGGCATTTACTCCCTGGAGATCGTGAAGCGTGGTGGTTCGGCCATCGGCCTCGACATCTCTTCAGCCATGATCGATCTGGCGAACCAGAATGCACAAAAGCTGGGGATCAAGGACCGCTGTCGATTTGTGCTTCAGGATCTGAAGGACTTCGAGCCGGGTGCTCAAACATTTCACGCTTGTATTGCCATCGGATTTTTCGATTATATCGCCCCCCCGCAGCAGGCGGAGGTCTTTGCCAGACTCCTGCAGCTTGCCAAGCAGGATGTTATCATCACATTTCCCAAGAAATGGGTGCCGGCCACTTTTTTTCGCAAGATCTTTTTTTTAAAGAAAAAATTGGATGTTTATTTTTTTACAAAGCCGGAGGTCATGAAGTTGGTGGGGCCCGGGATTCAAGAAACAACCTTCTACGACTGCGGCTCCGTGTGGACCGTGAGGTTTCGAAAATCGCTTTAGCCTTTCCCAGGCTTGAGTTTGACAAAATTTGGCTTATTCTCTATAGTTACTTGCTGAATCATCCAGGTGTGAAAATTTTGTTCATTTAAGATACTTATTCGAGTGACCATGAAGGTATTGCTGATCAACCCCCCGGCCGAAAACCTCGTCCGAACATTTGCTCCGGATTCCTTGACGGAAGAAATGGGCTTATATCCTCCTATGGGACTCTTGTATATTGCTACCTATGCCCGAAAAATCCATGGCGATTCTTTTCAGATCCAAATTCTGGATACGCAGGTCGAAAAGATGGGCTATCCCGATATTCGAAAATATCTCGAGCAGGAAAAACCCGATCTGGTCGGGATCTCCTGCATGACTTTTTTGCTCATCGATGCCATGAAGGTTGTTCGGATCGCCAAAGAGGTGAATCCTTCGGTCCATGTTGTCATTGGGGGAACCCATCCCACTATCTATCCCGAAGAGATGGCCTCCCAACCGGAGATAGATTCTATCGTTGTCGGCGAAGGCGAGGTGGCATTCAGCGAACTGCTTGATGCGGTGGCGGCAGGGCAGTCCCTAGCTGACATCCAGGGTGTGGACTATAAAGACGGGGAGGGGGTGGTCATCAATCCCAGGAGAGATTTTATTCAAGACCTGGACAGCCTTCCTTTTCCCGATCGAGACCTGCTTCCCGTGCAAAAGTATTATAATGTTTTAGGGGAAAGCAAGGTGGTGATGACAAGCCTGCTTACTTCTCGGGGATGTCCTTTTAAATGCACCTTCTGTACCGATAAGGATGGGAAAGCCTGCCGCATGCGTTCACCTGAGAATGTGCTCCAAGAGATCGAAGAGTGTTATGCAAAAGGGATCACAGATTTTGACATCATCGACGACACTTTTACCATAAACAAAAAGCGGGCCGTGGCCATCGCGGACCTGATCATCGAGAAGGGCCTGAATATCACTATGGATCTTAGGGCGAGGGTGGATACGGTGGATCAGGAGACCCTCGACAAACTGGCACAGGCCGGCTGCACCCGTATACGCTTCGGAGTGGAAAGCGGCAATCCCGGGATCCTGGAAAATCTGCAAAAAGGAATCACCCTTGAGCAGATCAGAAGTGCCTTTCGGATGGCAAAAAGCGCGGGCATTTTTACTTTTGCTTACTTCATGTTGGGTTCTCCCGGGGAGACAGAGCAGGAGATTCGGGAAAGCCTGAAGCTGGCCAAGGATCTGAATCCCGATGTGGCCCAGTTTCTGATCACAACCCCGTTCCCAGCGACAGAGATGTATGAACGGGGAATAGAATCAGGCGTGTTGAAAGGCGACTATTGGAGGGAATTTTCAGCCCATCCTTCCGGTGATTTTGTGCCGCAGTGGTGGACAGAGAACTTTACGCAGGCTGAATTGGAGAAGTGGCAGCGAAAGGTTCATCTGAGCTACTATTACCGGCCCGCATATATTTGGGGACAATTGAAACAGGTTAAATCACTTAACGAACTGATAAGAAAAGCCCGTATCGGGATAAGGTTGTTTTTTGGATAACAAAAAAGTCCTCACCGTCATCATCCCCGTATTTAATGAAGAGGCGACCATCCTGAAGATCGTCGAAAAAGTGAGAGCGGTGGATATCGACAAGGAGGTTATCATCGTTGATGATGCCTCTTCCGATAACACCCCGGAACTGTTGAAGACCTTCGAGGGGGATCCTGATATCAAGATCATCACGCATCCCAACAACATGGGACGGGGCGCCGGACTCAAGACGGGGTTGTCCCATGCGACCGGATACATCACAATATTCCAGGATGCAGATCTCGAGTTGGATCCGGCCAACTTCCCGCGCCTGGTCCAGCCCATCCTGGAGGATGAGGAGGAGGTCGTTTTTGGTTCGCGTTTTCTGGGGAAAGGCTTCATCCAAGGCATGGGATTTATGGCCTATATCGGAAACGCCATCCTGACTCAGCTCACCGATTGGTTCTTTAAAGCCAATCTCACCGATGTGTTGACCATGTTTCAAGTCACTAAAACGGAGAATTTCAAAAAATTGGATATCCAATCCGATCGTTGGGGCTCAACCATTGAGATCACGGCTAAATTTTTAAAATTGGGTTACCGTATATACGAGGTTCCCGTAGAATACATTCCCCGCCGCAAAGATACAGGTAAAAAAGTCCACTGGAGCGATTTTTCTTCCTGCCTCTTCGCCCTGATAAAATACCGATTTTTTTACAAGGTCAAGTGAGCACATCTTTGGAAAAGGTACTGCTCTTGAATCCTCCCGGCGAGAAGCTCTATCAGCGCGATATGTACTGCAGCAACATCTCCAAAGGGACGTATTACTGGCCGGCCATAGACCTTTTGATATTGAGCGGGATCCTGGGGCAGTCCTATGAGGTGGATGTCCTGGATGCATTGATCGAGAGGATGTCTCCGGAGGATTGTCTGGCGCACATCTTAGCTCGAGACTATAAGGCTGTGATCTTCCTGACCGGCAGTGCATCCTGGCCGCAGGATCTGGATTTTGTCTCCCGCATCAAGGCAAAGAAGCCCGGGATCCTGCTGTTGGGGAACGGCGATATCCTTCTCTATAAAGCACAGGATTTTTTGGAACGATATCCTTTCCTCGATGCCGTGCTTCTGGATTACACCAGTTCGGATATCCTGGCTTTCCTGGGAGAGGACCGCTCCTCTTTGACCGCTATGGCCTACCGGGAAAACGGCACTGTTGTGGTCAAACACGAACCGGTCCAGGGAGCGGAATTTTCATATCCGGTCCCGCAGCATGAGAAATTTCCTCTTCGGAAATATCTTTTGGTCCATGGACGACGCTTTCCCTTCACGACTGTGCAGGCGTCATTCGGGTGTCCCTTCAAATGTTCTTTCTGTATCGCCGCCACCCTCGGTTATCGATACCGTTCTGTGGACAATGTTTTGGAGGAGCTGCACTATGTGGCCTCCCTGGGGATCAAGGATGTGTTTTTTACGGATTTCACCTTCGAAGTCAAAAGAAACAATACGCTCGAACTCTGCCAACGTATGGTTAAAGATAAGCTGGATCTAACCTGGGTGTGTTCCTCGCGGGCGTCGACCCTGGATGAAGAGCTTATCAGCTGGATGCACAATGCCGGATGCCATACCCTACTCCTCGGGGTAGAAAGCGGGGATGAAGGCCTCCTGGAAAACTATTCCAAGGGCGTGACCAAAGACGATCTCCGCCGGGCGTTCTCGCTGTGCCGTCGTTGCGGGATCCGAACTGTCGGTCATTTCATCATCGGACTCCCCGGGGAGACCGAGGAAACCGCACAAAAGACCATCGCTTTTGCCAAAGAGCTGAATTGTGATATCGCCTCCTTCAACATCGCCATACCGGCCCCCGGAACCAAACTCCGTGAGACCGCTATAGCCGAAGGCTATCTCAAGGACGATGGTATGGTGTTCGATGCCACCGATTCCTATCCGGCCATGGAAACAGCCCAATTCTCCCGTGAACAAGCCTGGAAATGGCGCAAACGCGCTGTGAAGGAATTTTACTTTCGCCCCTCTTATATTTGGAGAACTGCTACCACCGTACGCTCCTGGTACCAATGGAAGTTGCTGGTGTTGAACGGATTGGCACTGGTGCGGCAGGTCTTCTTAAAGCGGTAGGTGAGGTCTTATTTCCCGGCATCCCTTGTTTTCATATCGCTTTCACGCCCGTAGGCATCGGCGGCACGGATACCGTAGAAGTAGTCCTTCATTTCCTCTGCGCTTTTAAGGGAGCGGTCTTCCCACTGGAAGACATTAGCGCCTACCGTGTCTACCCACACATAATTGGACGTATTTCTCTTTTTCCGGAAGATCAAGTATTGCATCACCTTGATCTTGCCTACATTCTTTTCGTTCTGTTTCCATCTCAAAATATTGATGTAGTTGGCGAAAAAGACACCTTCGTGAACGACATTGGTGACCCCGAAGTTGTTGGGTGGATAGGGTCGTTCGATGACCGTGATCTGATGGGAGACGG
>JAUWSR010000022.1 GCA_030609975.1 Acidobacteriota bacterium
GGACTTCTGGTATAAACGAAATAAGGGGATCCTTACGGGAGAAGCCAAGCTCTTTTTTGGAGAAAGTTGGGTGGAAGCCGACAGCATTGCTTTCGAACTTTCACGGGATAAGGATTATGTCAAGGCGATGGAATTTATGGGGAAAGTTGTTGCCCATCTTGTGACCGAAGAGACCTTGGATCTGAGAGGGGAAAAAATGCAGATAAAGACCTTTCTCCAATCCAATGATGTCCGATCCCTCAAAGCCCAAGGAGATTGTTTCCTTTCACTCCTAACCGCAGAGGGTGATTCTCTGACCGTTGAGTCGGCAAGTATGGATATGACCTTGAACCGGGAGGGCGAACTCAGAAATTTTGAAGCTGATCAAAACGTGAAAATGTTCGAAACCAGAAAAGGGGAAGAGCGTGAAGTCGAAGGAGAATTTTTGGAGAGCAAGGACCGAGGAAAATCTCTTTGGGTAAAAGGAAAGGAGGGCCGCCAGGCACGCATCAGAACCCAGAAATATGAGATAACGGCCGATGACCTGAGTGTTTTGCTTGAAAGTAAAAATCTTGAGGCACAGGGAGAGGTCAGTGTCATTCTTAAATCAGGAGTCGACCAGAGTAGTGCGGTTGGATTCTTTTCTGAGGAGAGCCCGGTCTTTATCGATGCGGATGAAATGAGATATTCGGACGAGCACAAACGTTTCTTATTTAAGGGAAACATTAAGGTCTGGCAGGGTAAAGATATGATGGAAACATCGGAGCTTCTCCTCTTCCGGGACAGCGGAAAGATCCTCTGCCGGGAAAGAGTCCGAACGCGCTTGACCTTTAAGTCACATCAAAAAGAAGATGCGGATCCCTCAGAAGAAATGAACGAAAAGCAGATCGATATCACCGCAAAATCTATGGAATTCGATCCAGAAAAGCGCCGTATTTTTTATCGAGAGAAAGTTGTTTTGAGTGCGGAGGATCTCAGGCTTGAAGCAGGAACCTTGTTTATGGACATGGATCAGGCTGCGGGCGAACTTAAAACCGTAACTGCTCGGGAAAATGTTCGGATAGAGCGGGCAGAATACCAAGGCTACGGACAAGAGGCAGTGTATGACGTGGGGAACGAGATCATTGTAATGACAGGAAAACCGGTTTTGATCGATAAAAACAGGGGTAAGGTAGAGGGGCACAAATTGACTTTTCATATGGCCGATGATAGAATCATCGTCGAAAATAAGGACCGGGAAAGGTCGGAAACAGTCATCAAATCGTGAAATATGAACAACAATCTGGAAGCGGTGGGACTGGAGAAGAGCTATCACAGAAAAAAAGTTGTCGATGGAGTTTCTATCAGAGTTGGTAAGGGTGAGATCGTGGGTCTATTGGGACCCAACGGTGCAGGAAAAACCACCACGTTCTCTGTGATTCTTGGTCTTGTTCCGCAGGATTCGGGGAAAATCTTATTGAACGGTGAAAACATCACACACCTTCCTATGTATTCACGTGCACGCAAAGGTTTGTGCCTTCTCCCTCAGGAACCGTCTGCTTTTCGGAGACTGAGTGTGGGCGACAATCTGCTGTCGATAAAAGAGGTCGCGGGTGACAATTCTTCCTGGAAGAAGGGTGACCTGGCCGACATGCTCCACGAATTCGGATTAGAGGAACTGATCAATGCCAAAGCCTACACCCTTTCGGGGGGGGAACGACGTAGGCTCGAGATTGCCCGGGCCTTGATCACAGATCCTGAGTACATCTTACTGGATGAACCCTTTACCGGGATCGATCCTTTGGCGATCTCGGATCTCCAGACTATTATTCTAGCTTTGAAGGAGAGGGGGCTTGGGCTGCTCATTACCGATCACAGCGTGAGAGAAACTTTGAAGATTACCGATCGAGCTTACATCATCGACAAGGGGAAAATACTCAAAGAGGGCACTCCCGAAGAGCTGGTGTCGTCTTCCGAGGTCAAACAGAGCTATCTTGGGGAGGAATTTAACCTGGATTAAGCGAGGGGAAATATCGGACTGTAGCCATGGCATTGAAACAGCAGCTTCATCAAAGGCAGGTGCAAAGGTTAATACTGGCACCTGCACTCCAGCAGGCCATCAAGCTTTTGCCTTTGACCAATCTGGAGCTCATTGAGATCATCGATACCGAGCTGTCGCAGAACCCGATGTTGGAGGTACAAGAGGAGACGGAACAAGAAAAACCGGCCGAGAAGGAAAAAGACAGCGCAGAAGCGGAAGGCAACACGGACGCCGCCACATCAGAGGTGGCCGGGGAGGGCGAGGACAACGTCTTGGATGATAAAGAAATCGAGGCGTATTTTCATGATTATTTTGATGACGGCTTCCGATCGCTTTCTTTTGAAAAGAAGGAAGCCCCCTTGTTGGAGAATATCATCTCCAAGAGCCAGTCTCTCTGGGATCATCTGAATTGGCAGGCCAACCTCACGTTTTTTGAAGACGACGAGAAGGAGATCGCTCAAAATATTATAGGGAATATCAATGAGGATGGATATCTGATCGTCTCGATCGAGGAAGTCAGCGAAAGCTTGGGGATTTCGCCTGAGAAGATCGAAAAAGTGCGTGCTCAGATCCTGATGTTCGATCCAGTGGGTGTAGGCAGCCTCTGCCTTAAAGAAAGTCTTCTGGCCCAGATGGCCTACTTTGGGATTGAGGATGAGATCACGACCAAGATCGTTACGGAATATCTCTTTCTTCTCGAAAAATCAGATTTTGCCCAGCTGTCCAGAGAATTGGGCATATCCTTCGCCATTATCAAGACTCATATCGATGTCATCAAGGGGCTGTCGCCGACGCCGGGAAGGAAATTTAGTCAGGAGAAGACCGCCTACATCGTACCAGACATCCTTGTGACCAAAGAAGATGGTGAGCTCAAGATTACGCTGAATGATGAAGGTGTTCCCCGCCTTCGCATCAACAGTTTCTATAAGACCTTGATGGCTCAGGCTTCCAAAGAGAATGCCGAGGCCTGTCGCTTTCTAAAGGACAAGATGAAAAAAGCTTTCTGGTTTTTACGGAGCTTGGATCAGAGAAATAATACCATTTACAAAGTGGCTCAATATATCATCGACAAACAAACGGATTTCATCGAAAAAGGGCTGGACTATATCAAGCCTCTGACCCTGGTGGAGTTGGCTCAGGAAATCGGTGTCCACGAGTCGACCGTAGGTCGTGTCGTAGCAAACAAACACATGATGACCCCCCGCGGGATTTTCCCTCTCAAATACTTCTTCCATAAGGCGCTTTTAGGCGATTTTGGGGAGGAAATTTCCTCCCTGCGTGTGAAGGAGCGGATACGAAAATTGGTCGAGGGTGAAGACCGGGAGCATCCCCTGAGCGATATCGAGATCGAAGAGATCCTTGCCCGAGAAAACTACCGGATCGCTCGCCGGACTGTGGCGAAATATCGGAAGCAGCTGTCCATAGCTCCTTCCCACATACGTAAGCGAAAATACTGGATGGAGGAAACGCAATGAATATCAATTATACAGCTCGACAATATGCCTTAACTCCGGATATCAAAAAATACTGTGAAAGGCGCCTTGTTGCCTTTGAAAAATTGCTTGGCTATCCGGTCGAAGCCAATCTGATCCTATCGGTGGAAAAATATCGTAACAAAGTGGACATCAACGTAAAGACCAAGGGATCGACTTTGAATGCCGTCGAAGAAACACAGGACATGTTCAGTTCTCTAGGGGTCGCTTTTGATAATATTGAACGTCGGCTTAAAAAAGAGAAAGAAAAGCTGAGAGAAAGGAAGCGACGCAAGAAAGAGGAAAGCCTTCCTTCTCCAAGTGTGGATAGCGACGAACAGATTAAGCGTGTCATTCGGAGCCGCAAGTATTCCTTAAAGCCCATGTCTGTGGAAGAAGCGGTCATGCTGTTTGAAACCCGAAAAGACGAGGTTTTTGTATTCCGGAAATTCGAATCTGAGAAATGGGCGGTACTATTCAGGCGGAAAGATGGGAATTTTGGCTTGATCGAGCCGGAATAAGTCGAAAGCGAGAAATTCAGTTGAAACTATCCAATTTGCTCAGAGAAGCTATGGTCATCTTCGATTTGGGCCAAGACAAAAGAGACTCTGTACTAAAAGAAATGGCCGGTTTTATTAAGCAGAAGAACAAGCACATAAAAGAAAAGGACCTTTTTGAGAGACTGTCGCAGCGAGAGAATCTAGGCAGCACGGCGATCGGAGCAGGTGTTGCTATCCCCCATTGCAAGCTCAAATCTGTAAAGGAACCGATCGTAATGCTGGCCGTTTCTCGGAAAGGTGTGGATTTCCACTCGCAGGATGGAAACGCTTCATACATCTTTTTTGTGGTGGTGTCCTCTCCTGAAAACCCCAGTTTGAATCTCCAGATCCTGGCTGCGATCGCACATCTTGTCCGGAAAGCGGAGTCTTTGCTGGATCGAATCCTGGCTGCGGATAACATTGCGACTATCTTAGAGGTCATTCGTGAGGAAGAAAATAGACTAAATGAATAAAGGGCGGGACGCTTCTCCTCGGGTAAGGGATTTTTATCGAAACGCCAGGGAAGCCCTGGAGCTGCGCCCGATATTTCAGCAGACAGGCTTTGCTCAGAAACTGCAGCCCGATTCTTCCAGCAAGTCTCTTTCCCGCATTCAGATCTGGGAGCAAACGGTGCATTTGGATGAAAAACGCACAGCTTGCTTGATCATAGCTGAGGGGAAGCCTGCCTCTGAGGAGTTGCGATCCTGGGGTCAAAAACACAAGATCGCTCTTTTCCTTTCTCCCTGCTCTAAGAATAGATGCCGTACTGTCCTGCGGCGGGTCCTTTCCGATCTTTTTCCCAGGCAGGTTGTGGTCTCTGGAGGGTTGTTACAGATCTTCGGCTTGGGCGTGCTCATCATCGGAGACAGCGGAGTGGGAAAGAGCGAGAGCGCTTTGGAACTGATCTCTCGAGGATATCGTTTCGTCTCGGATGATGTCACGCAGATCGAAAAGATCATGGATTCTCAGCTCCAGGGGACTGCTCCTGCATTGAGCCGGAATTTTATGGAGATCCGGGGATTGAGCATCATCAACATCCGGCAGATTTTTGGTGAGCAGGCCATCTGTCAGAAGTCCGCTGTCGATCTTGTGATCAATCTGGAGAATTGGGATGAGGACAAAAACTACGACCGCTTGGGTTTGGATGCACCCGAGGAGTATGAGATCCTAGGCGTTAAGATTCCTCAGACCACGATCCCCGTGGCGCCGGGACGCAACATCTCCACCTTGATCGAAG
Source organism: Acidobacteriota bacterium (assembly GCA_030609975.1). GTDB lineage: Bacteria > Acidobacteriota > Aminicenantia > Aminicenantales > Aminicenantaceae > JAUWSR01. The sequence continues at coordinate 5,248 of JAUWSR010000022.1, forward strand.
TGGCTTGCAAGGTGTATGTCCTCCGCAGAAAGGGGTATCATGCAACTCAAGAGATTATAAAACGTCTTGACCGGGCTTTGTTGGTCCGCTAATAATGATAATGAGACGAGAGTGATAGACGACAACTTTTTGATCATCACAGGTTTATCCGGTTCCGGCAAGACCACGGTAAGCCGCTTCCTGGAAGATTTCGGCTACTACTGCGTTGACAACCTTCCCTCCAAACTTATCCCTAACTTTGTCGACCTTTGGAAACGGAAGGAAGTGGAACTGGCTAGAGTCGCTCTGATCGTCGATATTCGAGAGGAAGGATTTTTGACCGAGTTTCCCAAAGTGCTCCAGTCCATCCGAAAGAAGATCACTCCCAGGGTGATCTTCCTGGAGGCTTCAGATGAGACGCTGATAAAGCGATTCAGCGAAAGCCGGCGTCCCCATCCTCTGAAGAGCAGGAGATCGGTGCGGGACAGCGTAGCCCTTGAGCGTACACGTTTGGCTGAAATTAAGAACATATCGGATGAGGTTATAAATACTACGGCTACGAACATTGCGGATCTGAGAGAGATGCTTTCTGTCCGGTTTGTAAAAAAGGCCGTGATCACTCTTCAGGTAGCTGTGGTCAGTTTCGGATACAAGTACGGAATACCTCTGGAAGCGGACCTGGTTTTTGATACACGTTTTCTGCCCAATCCCTTTTATGAAGACAAGCTGCGTGAAAAAACCGGCAAAAACAAGGGCGTGCGAACCTATGTATTAGAGGCGGCGGAAACTCAGAAATTCCTAAAAGAACTCTTTCGTTTTATTGGTTTTCTTATGCCTTGGTTTGTAGATGAGGGGAAAAGCTACCTGACCATAGCCATAGGATGCACCGGAGGAAAACATCGTTCTGTGGTCCTTTCCGAAGAACTGGGCGTTTTTCTGAAGGAAAGCGATTATAAGGTTCAGATAAGTCACCGGGATATCTATAAATAATTGCTATATGGGAATGATTTGTGTAAAGATATTTGTGGGACAAGGCCTGGAGGCTTGCCCTTGAGCGGAGACAGATCATGATCGGCGGTATCATCGTTTCCCACGGGAAATTGGGTGAAGAGCTATTGAATGCTTTAACCATCATTCTTGGGGAAGCCGTCAATATCGAGGCAATTTCTATCGGCTGGTACGATGATGTGGAAGAGTCGAAGATGAAGATCAACCAATCCCTGAAGCGAGTGGACCAAAAAAACGGTGTCCTGATTTTTACAGATATGTTCGGAGGAACCCCCTCGAATCTGAGTTTTAGTTTTCTTGACGAGAATCAATTGGAGATCATCACCGGAGTAAATCTTCCCATGCTGATTAAATTTGTTTCCTTACAAAGAAGCTATAACCTGAAAGAGGTCGCAAAAAAAGTTGTAGAGCAAGGGAAAAAGAATATCCATTTGGCTAGCGCATTGCTCAGTTCCAGGAATTGATCACTTCGACCCCATGCTGAATCAAAGAGCAGTTATCACGAACAAACTTGGGCTGCATGCCCGCGCAGCCGTAAAATTGGTGAATCTTGCCAATCGTTTTGAAGCTTCGGTGAAGATCCAAAAGGATGGGAGCGAGATCGATGGAAAAAGCATTCTAGGTATCTTGACCTTGGCGGCGGTACAGGGATCAGAGATCATCCTCAAGGTGGAAGGCCGCGATGAGGAAATGGCCATGCAGGCCATTCTAACCCTGATAAAAGACAAGTTTTACGAACAAGAGTAAGAAGAATGGAATATATCAGACTGAGAGGTACGGGCGTTTCGCCAGGGATCGCAGTCGGTAAAGTCCTCTTAAGTGAAGGCGTGGTCTTTACCTCTCGGAAAGAGACCCTCTCCGCAGATCAGGTGCCAAGAGAATTGGACCGTTTGAATCAGGCTTTAGGGAGAACACGCCAACAGCTCGTCAAGCTCAAAGATAAGGTGGGAGCACAGCTGGGAGAAGAACACTCCTTCATTTTCGAGGCTCATCTGATGATCCTCGAAGACAAGTCGCTGGTTCTGGGTCTGAAGAAAAAGATCGAACAGGAACTTTTTAAAACCGAGTGGGCGATCTCTCAGGTTCATGAAAAATATATGCATATCTTCGATTCCATCGAAGATGAATATTTTCGCGAACGAAAATCAGACATCACCGATGTCCTTTCCAAGCTTTATCGCAATCTCGAGCCCGAAGTATCCCAGCAGCCGGATGATGATGACGAGAGGATCCTGGTTGCGCATGAGCTGCTTCCCTCAGAAGCAGCCTTGCGTTTAAGCCGGGGCAATGTTTTGGCTGTGGCCCTGGACGTGGGAGGGACCACCTCCCACACTGCGATTCTGGCACGGTCTTTAAACATTCCTGCGGTTATGGGACTGCGGGATATTACACAAAGAGTAAGAGACGATGACGTCTTGATCGTAGATGGTACGGATGGAGAAATCCTTATCAACCCCCCTCAGGTCATTCAGCGGGAATTTATCAGCAAACAGAAGAAGTATGATGATTACCGCTTGTCTCTGCAAAAGACAGCCACACTGAAGGCCCGGACCTTGGATGGGGTCCGTTTTTCCCCTCTGGCCAACATCGAGCTTCCCGAAGAAGTGCAGCAGGCCTTGTCCCTGGGAGCTGAAGGAATAGGCTTGTTTCGTTCCGAATTTATCTATTTTCAAAGTTTAGAGCTTCCCGATGAGGAAGATCATTTCAAGATATATTCACGGATCGCACAAGAAGCGGCTCCCCTGCCTGTTCATATCCGCACCATCGATATCGGAGGCGAAAAGAATCTTCCTCAGATGAGGATCGAAAAGGAGCCGAACCCGGCTTTGGGTTTGCGAGCCATCCGGTTTTCCTTGCGAGATAGAAAGATTTTTCGGATCCAGATCAGAGCCATTCTGCGTGCCAGTGTCTCTGGAAACGTGCGCATCCTCATCCCCATGATCACGGAACTGGAAGAGGTGGATGAAGTGAAACGCCTTGTCCAGGAGGAAAAACAAAAACTGCGTGAGCAAGATATTCTTTTTGACGATAATATTCCGTTCGGGGTTATGATCGAGGTGCCGGCGGCGGCCGCTCTCTCTGATAAGATCGTCCAGGAGGTTGATTATCTGAGTATCGGCACCAACGACCTGATTCAGTATTATCTTGCTGTAGATCGCTCCAATGAACTGGTGTCTTACCTCTTCAAGCCCCTCCATCCCTCTGTTTTACGATTGCTCAAATTCATTATCGAGTGCGCGGATAAGGAAGGAAAAGAGGTCACAGTTTGTGGTGAGATGGCTGCTGATCCTCTGTCCGCACTATTTCTCTTGGGACTGGGCCTAAAGAATTACAGTATGAATCCGATCTTTATCCCGCGTATAAAAAGAGCGTTGCGCTCTGTGGAGTACCAGACCGTAAAAAAGATCGTACAAAAAGCGATGGCTTTAAAGACAGCTCAAGAGGTTGAAGAGTATTTTATCGAAAGTATACTGGTCCACCATCCTACCGCTCTGCTGATGGGGGAGTATCCTGCCAACGAGTTTATAAACTCTTAGAAATGGTTTTTACCAACTCAAGTATTTTGGCCATTTCCAAGGGTTTCTCGACATAAAAATCCACGCCTGCCTCATCGACATCCTGCTTGAATGCCAGTCCCTTGTAGACCGCTGTCATGAGGATTACGGCTGTGTTTTTGAGTCTCTCATCCGACTTGATTTCCTGACAGAGCTCAGTGCCGTGGATCTTGGGAATGAGCATGTCCGTGATCACGATATCGGGCCGTTCGTTATGTGCCAAGGCCAGGCCGGCTGCTCCATCCTGAGCGGTTATTCACGCCCATAGGCATCCTCGATACGGACGATGTCGTCTTCGCTGGAATCACCCAGCCAGATCTCCATCACGCGGGCGGGTTTATCCCCGACACACCTCATCCGGTGAGGCGTTTTCTCTGGGATGAAAATCTCTTGATTGGCAGAGGGCTGGAAGACCTCTTCCCCTACAGTGATCTCCAGACCTGGATCCAGCACCACCCAGAATTCTCGACGCTGCCGGTGGAACTGTAAACTGAGACTCTGTCCGGGATTTACGGTGATGATCTTTATGCTTCGTGCTTCATGATAAGGGAAGGAACGGAATTTCCCCCACGGGCGGATATCCTCTATGATGCGGCTGCGGAATTCGTTTTCATCCATTATAGACAAGGAAACTATTAGAAAGGGACCTCGTCATCTTCGTTGGTGTCTATCTCAGGCATGGCTTTCGACTGGGGGGGGAAGTCTTCGGAGCCTCCTCCACTTTCTGCATAGGATCTGTCGCCTTCCGGTGACTCATCCCTCCGTCCCAGCAGAGTGATGTTCTGCGCGTGGACCTTGGTGGTATACCTTTGGTTACCGTCGCGATCCTGCCATTTTTCGGTTTTTAGACGCCCTTCAACCAGTATCTGTTTTCCTTTGGTCAGGTATTTCTCTGAAAATTCTGCCAGTTTTCCCCAGCTGACCACACGATGCCACTCGGTGCGGATATCACTTTCATTGCTGGTGGGATTGAAGATACGTTCATTGGTCGCAAGCGAAAAGTTCGCTACAGCCCGGTCTGTTTGGGGAATATAACGCAATTCGGGATTACCGCCCAAACGACCGATCAGAATGACTTTGTTGTAACTGTTGACATCTCTCATCATCTTATTCCTAGCTCTTTGATTTTTTTCTGGGCGATTTTGGTTTCCTCTTCCAGAGGAAATTTTCCGATCAAGGTCTTGAATACCGCCAAAGCTTCCTCATTCTTATCCATCTCCATCAAACTGATGCCTTTTTTGAGGTAGGCTGCGGCGATTTTATCGCCCTGGGGATAGCTTAAGATCAGGTCATCGAATTGAGAAATGGCCTCCTGGTATTTTTGCTGGCTGAAGTAACACTCGCCGATCCAGTATAGGGCGTTATCCACCAAAGGACTTTCGGGAAAATGATCCTTGTATATGGAAAAACTTTCGACCGCCAGCTGAAAATTTCCTCTGAGATAATCGGAGCGAGCCATGTTGTATACTTCCTGCGGTGAAAGTCCGGGAGGGAGAGTGGAGGGAGGAGGCTCTTCGCGCTCCTCACCCCGTTCCTGGGGTGGGGCCTCTGCTTCAGTCCGTTCTTCAGACAGAGGTTCTTCAACCGTTTCCTGCATAGATGAGGAAGGGAGCGAAGCTCTCTGGATCTCGATCAATTTTTCTGCGACGAGGGCGAGCTCGGTGCGGATAGAATCCATTCTCTGCAGCAGGACCTGATACTGCGCTGGGATGTCTTTTTGTTCTGTTTGAAAGCTGGCTTGTTCACTACGAAATAAACGGGTTGCCTGCAGAAGTTCAGCTACCTGCAGGGAAAGCGCCTGGATATCCTCTTGGTTTTGCTGAACCTGTTGGTCAAGCCTTTCCAGCTGCTGCCTGATTATCTGAATGTCTGAGTAGATAAGCTCGTAGGTTTTTTTCTCTTTCTGAGCCTGGGTTGTAAGGATCGATACCGCAAGCAACAATCCGAAGACACAGGAAATTCTTTTCCACATTTTTTTAACCTGAACTATATATATAGACAGCTTTTACCATCATTAATTCTCAGAGGCGGGTCTAATCCAGGTTCTGAGATCCGGGGTTATTTTTCGAGGATCGTGAACTGAGCGCGACGGTTCCGTTCCCAGGAGATCTCATTGTGACCCGAATCGATGGGCTGGCTCTTTCCGTAGGAGATGATCTTCAGACGGTCTACGGAAATTCCCAGCGAGACGAGATAGTCGAAGGTGTTTTTGGCTCGCTTTTCCCCCAAAGCAAGGTTGTATTCCTCCGTTCCCTTCTCATCGCAGTGACCTTCGATCAAGATTTTGACAGAGCCCCATTTTTTCATCCAGGAAGCGTTGGATTCGAGCGTGGCTTTGGCGTCATCACGGATAAAGAATTTGTCGAAATCAAAATGGATCATCTGCAGGGGCTTTTCTGCGTTTATTTCTTCCAGGGTCTTTCGCTCGAAGATCTCTTCTTCTGTGAGCTCGGGTTTGGGGGGCGGCGGCTCTTCGACTCTCTCAACTTTGGGCTGTTCTTTGGCCTGAGGAGGGGGTGGGGTTTGTTCCACTTTTTTCTTACATGAGATTGTAAATGATAGGACTAAAAGACAAGCAAGGGTAAGAATCAGGATTTTTTTCATGGCATCTCCTTTGGGCAGTTTAAACTCAGTGTTCCTATTCGAAACAAATTTATACAATTAAACCTTAGCTATGTCAACAAGGCGTCCGCAATTAAATAGAAATGTATTTTTATTATTTGTAATACTTTTGATCCCATTTTTTATTGTCGCGACCAATCTCCCAGCTTGTTTTCACCTTTGGATGTCAGCTGTCGTAGGTTTTGTCCGTCGTAGTCGATGGCATAAAGCTGGATGGTCCCGGTAACCCGATTGGAAGAGAATACGAGGTGGCGTCCTTCGGGAGACCAGGCCGGCGACTCGTTTCGTGCGTAACCTTCGGTAAGTTTTATGATCTGGTCGGTCCGGAGGTTTAGAACATAGAGGTCGAATACAGCCTCCACGCGGGAGACATATACGAGTCGATCACCCGTGGGAGACCAGGCCGGACCGTCGTGGTAAGTGCCTCCAAAACTCCTGCGCCTGACGTTCGAACCCTCACGGTCCATGATATAGATCTGCGGTGAGCCGCTGCGGTCGGAGGTGAATGCGAGTTCTCGGCTGGTGGGAGACCAGGAGGGGGCGGTATCTATGGCTTTGTTGAAGGTCAGCCGCTGCACATTTTCGCCCTCTCCGGTTGCCATATATATCTCCGAGTTGGATTCGTCTTCAGTGGAACAGAAGGCCATCCATTTCCCATCCGGAGAAAAATTGGTGCCGAAGCTGGTTCCCTTGTCCCAGATCAGCTTTCTCCTGGCCTGGAACGGATAAAGAAGATAAAGCTTGGCCTTTCCATCCTCATAAGCGGTGTAGGCGATGCCTTGACGGTCTGCGGACCATGCCGGCATATAATCCTGGATCTGGTTGTATGTTAAGCGTTCCTGATTGTAGCCGTCGTAATCCATCATGTAGAGCTCATCATTGCCGTCCCGGTTGGAGACAAAGACGATCTTGGTGGTGAAGAGAGTAGGCTCTCCGTATATCTTCATCACCTCATCGCAGAATCTGTGTGCGACCGTACGCAGCAGGTCTTTGCTTGACTGATACCGCTTGCCGAAGATGAACCGTTCGGATTTGACATCGTAGAGCTTGCCCTCGAAAAGGATGTTCTCCCCTTCGCTTTTCAGCAGTTGGCCTACGATCAAGAGCTTGGCTTGGATGGATTCCCATTCTTTAAAAAAAATATTGTCTGGATCCAATTCCCTTTGTATGTAGCCGTAGTAACTCTGCGGCAGGGGGCTGAAGATGCGGCTGTATTTGAGGTCGGCGGAGATAACGTCACGAAGCGTTGCGGCAGCTTGTTGTGATTCCGGGGAGGACTCCTGGCTCAAAAACTCCGGAATGGCCATGGGGATGATTGGCATACCCTCCCGGATACTCATCACAACTTCTTGCTGAGCGAAGGTTGCTCCCGCACAGCACATCATTCCCAATAATAGATAGCATAAGGTTTTTTTTGTCATTTGGCATGCTCGAAGATAAGCCGGACGATCAAGTATTCGTCCTCATAATCGCGTGGCAGAGGAGGAAAAGGGGAAGAGTTCCTTATCGCCCGGATCGCAGAAAGGTCCATGGTCTGGTTCCCACTGGAAGTGCGGATCTCGGGATCGGAGATGCGGCCGTTCCGGTAGATCTTAAAACTGACTTCTGAAGCTAGGTTTCCGCTGGCCCCGGAGCGGATCAAGGCGGTGACCCAGTTGCTGGAAATCTTGGTATGGATGGCCTGGAGGTAATAGGTATAGGGAAAGTTGGATAAGCCGATCTGCCCGTATCCTCCGCCAAATCCGAAGCCTTCGCCGTCTCCCAATCCCATTCCCACGCGGGATCCGTCTCCGCTGCCGCTTCCAGAGCCGGCCGTCGTTGAGGATGGGTTGGTTTTATTGGCGGCATCGGGCTGCGCTTTTTGAATCACACCTTTTTTCTTTGCTTTAGGTTTGCTGTCCCTCTGGGGTTTGTCGACCGGATGGCTCATGGAGGGGGGCTGGACTTGTTCTATTTTTTGGGGGGTCGTCAAATCCCGCAAGGTTTCCCTTTCGGGCACGGCGGTTTCGACCTGGGCTTCGGTCTTCACTTCGGGGGGGGATCCGCCTCCCCCGTCCCCACCTCCAAAGGAGATGATATTGACGTAATGCACCATGCCCTTGCGGCCGGGTTTGGGAAAGTAGGGCGAAACGATCAGCAGTAAAAAAAGAACAAGATGAACGGAGCCCGACAGGATCATAGCTCTTTTAAATGCTTTGTGGTGCCGGTAGAGCATTTCCATCTTGGTTTAGCGTTTTCTTTTTTCCTCTGGGAACCGTGTGACCAATCCCACCTCATCGATCCCGGCTTTTTTTACGATATCGATGATCTCAATGAAAAAACCATAAGAGATTTCGGAATCAGCCCTTAAAAAAACCACCTTCTTTTCCCGGCCATAGAAATATTCCGTGAGCTTCTGCTCCAGAAGAAATTGATTGATAACCTGATCCTGGATATGGATATAGCGGTCGGCTGTGATGGTGAGTGTCAGCCCCTCATCGGCGGGAGTGGATTTGGTCTCAGCTTGAGGCAGATTGACGCCGATCCCAGACTGCATCATGGGAGCCGTGACCATAAATATGATGAGCAGTACCAGCATGACATCGACCAAGGGAGTTACATTGATGCTGGACATCGATGTGCCCACATCCTTTTTGGTGATGGACCGATATTTAAATGCCATAGAGTCTTTCGGTGATATTCAGGAATTCGATGGAAAAATCTTCCATTTCTGCAACGAGTTCCTTGATGCGCTGTAGAAAGTGATTGTATGCGATAACGGCCGGAATGGCGGCAAAAAGGCCTGCAGCCGTAGCGATCAGGGCTTCAGCGATCCCCGGTGCTACCGCATTCAGGGCCGTACTCTGGGCTTCACTGATCTGCATGAAGGCATCCATGATACCCCAGACCGTGCCGAAAAGACCGATAAAAGGTGTGACACTGCCTGTGGTGGCCAGAAAATTCATCATTTTTTCCATTTTGGCCACCTCACGGTTGGATGCTTTGATCAAAGCACGGTTGATGGTTTCCATGTTCTCAGACGTGAGGGTGGGATTGGGATTGGATTTGGTTAAATAGGCCAGCTCCTTGTAGGCCGCTCTGAAGAGGGATGCCTGAGGGCTGCCCCGGTATTTTTTAGAGGCTTCGTTGACTTCGCTGAGATTCTTACTCTTTCGGAACACGGTCATAAATTTTTTTGATTGCTCTGTTGCTGCTTTAAGACTGTTTCTCTTAAAGAAAATGATCGCCCACGAAAAAACCGAAAAGAACAACAGGATCAATAACACCAGTTGAACGATCGGACTGCCTTGCAGGATCAAAGTTACAAAATTCATTGGTTACTCAATTTCAAAAAATAGCATATGCCTCCCTGAAAGTCAAATCGCTCCCAGGGGTAGAGCTCGAATAAAAATCCACTGACAAAAGGGACGGAGTGCTAGAGGAGGTTGGTTAGAATATCCAGGGCGACATCTTTGGCGAGCTGACCGCTGGCTTTGGTCGGGCCCACACAGGACGGGCAGCCGGACTGACAGGGACACTCCCGGATGGTCTTGAGGCACTGCAGAAGCAGCTCTGCTTCCAGAGAGAACAAAGAGGGCGTCAGGCCGATCCCTCCCGGAAAGTTATCGTAGATAAAGATGTTGGGTTCAAAAGCTTCGTCGGCATGAAAGACAAAATCCTCTCGTTCAGGGATTCTTTGGGGAAGGTCCCGAGGGGGGATGGATTTTCCTGTAGCGTTATCTCCCAAGGAGACGCCGATGTCGTGGAGGTCGCACATCATGAACAGGGGAGAGACATGATGCAGGCAGTATGCCAATCCAAAGAGACCGTTGATCTTCTGCTCGGAGGTGTAATCCAGCTCCTGCAGCAGCGTGGCCGGGATCGTCAGCCAGTAGGAAACGGTGTGCATCTCGTTTTGCGGAAGGCTGAGATCACCTGCACCCACGTTTTCCATGGTGTGGAACTTTATCTTCTTAAAGCCCACAACTTGGGTGGCCACATGCACTTCACCGTGGCTGATGGAGCAGTATTTAAGATTGCGTTTGTCGAATTCGGTGAGGATCTTGATCTTGGTATAGTCGATCGCATCTGTAAAATAATCTATATCGGTTTTTTTAACATAGGCCCGCCGCTGTTCGAAATCCAGGCTCTCCACAAAGTACTGTTCCCCCTCGCAGATGTAGATGGCTTTGGGGTGCAAGGTTGTTAAGGCAGAAGAAAAATCGACCTCTGCGATCGCTTGATGTTTATCTGTGGTATCCACCACAATGAAGTTATCTGAACTGATGCTACGGAGGTTGACTCCATCTGCGGGATAGGCGTCCGAGGTCCAGTACCACTTGTCTTGGGAGTGATGAACAAGCTTTTCATCCTCTAAAAAGTCGAGAATATCAGAGATGGCTATGTTTCCAAATTTTTCATCGTCCACGAAAGGCAGCTCAAAGGCCGCGCATTCCACATGGCTGACCAGGATGGAGAGGTTGTCGGGATTGATCAAAGCTTTTTCCGGGCTTTTGGAAAAGAAATAGTCAGGATGGTTGACCATAAATTGGTCGAGAGGAGAGCTTGAAGCTACCAGCACAGCCGCCGCTTTTCCGGTTTTGCGGCCGGCACGTCCCACTCTCTGCCAGGTGCTGGCAATGGTCCCGGGGTAGCCGACCAAGACAGCAACGTCCAGACTGCCGATATCGATGCCCAGTTCCAAGGCGTTTGTGGACACCACTCCCAGGATCTTCCCCTCCCTGAGCTTTTTTTCGATCTCGCGGCGCTTGAGAGGGAGATAGCCGCCACGATAACCTCGGATCAGGCCTTCTTGTGGAACGTTCTTCTCGAAATCTTCTTTGAGGTAAGTCACCAACACTTCGGTGATCAAGCGGCTGCGGGCGAAAACAATGGTTTGCAGGAAGTTTTGTATAAAAAGGGCTGCCAGCCGGCGGGATTCTTTAATGTAAGACCGGCGGATCCCCAGGAATTTATTCACTACGGGGGGATTGTAGAAGATGAAGGTTTTTTCTCCGCTGGGGGCGCCATTGTCATCCACCAGTGCCACAGGCTCCTCCACGGTTTTTTCCGCCATCTCCACCGGATTGGCTATCGTTGCCGTGCACAGGATGAATTGAGGAGAGGCCCCGTAGAACTGAGCGATGCGCTTTAAGCGCCTCAGAATGTTGGCCAGATGGCTTCCAAATATCCCGCGGTAGTTGTGCAGCTCGTCGATCACGACATATTTGAGATTCTCGAAAAGCTTGATCCACTTGGTGTGATGGGGCAGGATCCCGGTGTGCAGCATGTCGGGATTTGTGATCACGATGTGACCGCGTGCCCGGATGGCTTTGCGCGCGTCTTGAGGGGTATCGCCATCGTAGGTGAAGATCCTGATCTCATTCGGGAGTTTTTGGATGGTGGAGTCCAGCTCCGCCTGCTGATCCTGCGAGAGCGCTTTGGTGGGAAAGAGATAGATGGAGCGGGCCGATGGATCCTTGATGATGGCATCCAGCACAGGAAGGTTATAACACAGTGTCTTTCCAGAGGCCGTCGGTGTTACCACTACGATGTTTTTTTTATCCCTTAAAAGCTCCCAGGATCGATACTGGTGCGTGTAAATACGCTCTATCCCTTTATCTTTATAGGCCTTTTCCAATACCGGTGAAACATCTTCAGGATACTCGCGGTAGCGGCCCGCGCGAGCGGGGATGTGTTCGACGGCCCGCAGAGTATGCTCGTTGACTCCTTGTTTTTGCAGCTCCTCCAGGGCTTTGTCGAGGTTGGCTTCTCGAGCCTTTACATCTTTGCTCACGTCGTACACTCCTTCATGACTTCAAATTTATAATAGTATGATAGATTCCCCCGGTCAACTCAGCTTGCCTGAACTATCCCAATGTCGATACTTGATTCAACGAAAGCAATATCAATCATTTACATTATTCTCCCTGTAAATTACTTTGACATTTCCGTTTTCAATGTGTTTTTTATTAATAACAGACATTTTTTACCTCAATTCTTCCCTGATATATTAAGCTCTTATTAGTCGGCAAATAAGAAGAGTCATAGGCTCGATAAACTATGATGTAGAGTTGGGAAGAGTTTGTGCTAGAATAGATGGTCATGTTAGAGGAGATCCGTGTCAAAAAAGCGGCACAGCACAACCTGAAACACATCGATGTCAACCTCCCGCGCAACCGGCTGATCGTGATCACTGGCCCCAGCGGATCGGGAAAATCGTCGTTGGCTTTCGACACGCTGTTTGCAGAGGGGCAGAGGCGGTATATCGAATGCCTCTCCACCTATGCACGGCAGTTCATTGAACAATTGGAGAAGCCGGATGTGGAATCCATCGAGGGCCTTTCTCCTTCGATCTCCATCGATCAGAAGACCATATCCTTCAATCCCCGTTCCACTGTGGGAACGGTGACGGAAACCTATGATCTGCTGCGTCTCCTCTACGCCCGTGTCGGCACTCCCCATTGTCCTCGTTGCGACCGGGTTGTGAGCTCTCAGACAGCTCAACAGATTTTGGAGCGGATCAAGCTTGCCGCCGCCGGTACCAAGATCAAGCTGTTGGCTCCGATGGTTAAAGGCCGCAAGGGCGAGTATCTGAGGCTTTTTGACCGGCTCCAGAAAAAGGGCTACCTTCGGGCGCGCGTGGACGGAGAGTTTTTTGAGCTGGAGGAAGATATTCCCCTGGAAAGGACCAAGGTCCACAACATCGAAGTTTTGGTGGACGAGATCCAAGTCGTGCCGGCAGAGGACCTACGCCTAAAGGAGGCCGTGGAAGGAGCCTTGGAACTGTCCGAGGGAGATCTGCTGGTGATCTGGGACTCAGGTGAGGATCAGTATTTTTCGCTGAACCTGCTTTGTCCTTATTGTGAGATCAACCTGCCGGAACTTGAGCCGCGTGCGTTCTCGTTCAACAGCCCCTATGGGGCCTGTCCTGTCTGTCATGGATTGGGTTATGCCATGCGGCTGAACGACCGAGGGGATTATGAGCTGACCGAGGAATTATGTTCAGCCTGTGGCGGCAGCCGTTTACGAAAAGAATCATTGGCCGTAAAGATTGCCGGCAAAAACATCTTCGATCTGACTTCGCTGCCTGTGGGGCGGCTGCTTACCGAGTTTGCAGAATTCGAATTTACACAGGCGCAGATGCAGATCGTCTCGCGCATTCAACGGGAGATATTAACGCGGCTGGAAGTGATCGAAGAATTGGGGATGTCGTACCTGCAGCTCTGCCGAACTACGGCCTCGCTCTCAGGCGGAGAAGCCCGCCGAGTACGATTGGCTGAACAAGTAGGTGTCCGCCTCCGGGGTGTGCTCTATGTACTGGATGAACCCACCATCGGGCTGCATCAAAAGGACAATCGGCGTCTGATCTCGCTTCTGCAGGAGATCCGGGATGAGGGTAATTCCATCATCGTTGTGGAGCATGATGAACAGACCATTCGCTCGGCTGATTACATCCTCGATTTAGGTCCGGGGGCAGGGGAAAAGGGGGGCGATAAAGTCGCAGAAGGCAAGCTGCCACAAATCCTGTCTGTCTCTAAATCTTTGACTGCGCAGTATCTTAATGGACAAAAAGAAATTCCCATTCCCCTGAAGCGGCGGAAGGCCCAGGGATGGTTGACGGTTCTGAAAGCTTCCGAGCATAATCTCAAGCGGATCGATGTCCGTTTCCCCCTCTCGGTTTTGACTGTCATCACCGGTGTCTCCGGTTCTGGAAAAAGCACACTGGTCTACGATATCCTTTTTCGGTCTTTATCCAACAAACTGCACTCGGCCCAGCATCGCGTGGGAGAACATGAATCTATTCAGGGCATCGAAAAGATCGACAAAGTCATCTCTGTCGACCAGAAGCCTATAGGTCGGACTCCCCGCTCCAATCCTGCCACGTTTACAGGGCTATTCACACCTCTACGCCAGCTATTCGCCCTGACGCCGGAGGCGCGGGTCCGCGGCTATAAGGCCGGCCGTTTCAGCTTCAATCTTCCGGGCGGCCGCTGTGAGGAATGTCAGGGTGCCGGAGCCAAGAAGATTGAGATGCACTTTCTGCCGGATGTGTTTGTCACCTGCGACCGTTGCGGGGGCGCGCGCTACAACAAAGAAACCTTGGCTGTGCGTTACAAGGGGAACAGCATTGCCGATTATCTGGCCATGACCGTGGATGAAAGCTTTGATTAATTCAAGGCTCATCCTGTCTTGAAAAAGAAGCTGGGGATCCTGAAACGCGTGGGATTGGGCTACATCCGCCTCGGGCAGCCGGCTCCGACCCTATCCGGGGGAGAAGCGCAGCGGATCAAACTTACCAAAGAGCTCAGCCGTACCGACACAGGACAGACGCTCTATCTTTTGGATGAACCCACTACCGGGCTGCACTTCGATGATGTGAGAAAGCTGCTGGAAGTTCTCGCCGAGTTGGTGGATTTAGGGAATTCGGTGGTGATTATTGAACACAACCTTGAAGTTATTAAGGTTTCAGATTATATTATTGACCTAGGCCCCGAGGGTGGAGAGCGTGGAGGCCAAGTCGTTGCCTCTGGTACTCCTGAAGAAGTGAGCCGGGAGAAAAAATCCCACACCGGATGTTTCTTAAAAAAAATCTTCACATCGGCCTGAGTTATTTTGGTTAATCCCAATATCGATTATATATAGAGATGACATCGAAAACGAATTGTTCGGAATGCAACTATGGAAGCCATTGATAACTCTGATAATACTATAGCTGTCCATAACATCGACATTTTTTACGGATTGTCCAAAATAAACGGATTGTCCAAAATAAAAGGAGGAGAGATGAAGCGAAGAGTTTTTCGGAATACGTTTTGGGGGATGCTGGCTATCGTGTTCATATTGGTGGCTACCCCTATGGCACAGGAAGAGTCAGAAACCTTTGTGACCACCAAGGACCTGGATATTTTTTCCTGGCAGCATGTCGGTCCTTGGACTTTCTCGGGCCGGATCACGGACTTTGCTGTTCCTGGTGGGCAGAGCCAGGTCTACTATGTAGCCACC